>WFXX01000049.1 GCA_015490395.1 Gammaproteobacteria bacterium
GGACGGGCGGGCAGAGCCAGGGCAGGCGCCGCGCCCGGAGGCGCCGGAAGGCGGCCCGCGCCTCGTCCGAGCCTTCTGCGGAGGCCGCGCCCGCCGGAGCCCCGATGGCCTCTCCAGAGGCCGCGGCGGCGGAGGGCGCCGCGGGAGCCGACGAGAGCCGGCCACCTCGCCGCCGGCGCCGGAGGCGGTCCCGTAAGGCAGGGGGCGCAGCCTTGGTGGCCGCCGGCGAGGGTGGGAGCTGACGGTGGGCGCGGGCCCCGCGGGGCCGGGCCCGATGGCTACCCCGGGGGCGACCCGGGAGGTGGCCTTCGTCGCCCTGGGCAGCAACCTCCCGGGACCTCGGGGCTCGCCCCGGGAGGCGGTGCTGGCGGCCTTGGCGGCCTTGGACGACCTGCCGGGCACTCGCCGGGTGGCTCGCTCCCGGCTCTACCACACTCAGCCCCTGGGAGGTCCGGCCGGGCAACCGGACTACGTCAACGCGGTGGCCCGCTTGGAGACCACCCTGCCGCCCAAGTCCCTCCTGGAGGCTCTCCAAGGCCTGGAGGCCGCCTGGGGGAGGCAGCGCGTGGAGCGCTGGGGCCCCCGCACCCTGGACCTGGACCTGCTTGTGCACGGCGCACGGCGCCTGGATCGGGAAGGGCTGTGCCTGCCCCATCCCCGTCTGGCCGAGCGCGATTTCGTGATCTTGCCCCTGCTGGAGCTGGCCCCGGATCTGGAGGTGCCCGGGCTGGGCCCCCTGGCCCGCCTGGCCGAGGGCTGCCCGATGCGGGGGGCAGAGCCGCTGCCGGAGGCATCCTGGTGAGCGCCGGTCCCGCCCGGCACGTGGGTCGTGTGCCCGCTCACATCGTGGTGGAGGGGCCCATCGGGGTGGGCAAGACCAGCCTGGCCCGGCGGCTGGCCCGCAGCTTGGGGGCGGAGCTCCTCCTGGAGCGGGCCGAGGAGAACCCCTTCCTGGAGCGCTTCTACCGGGACCCGCGGGGCGCGGCCCTGCCCACCCAGCTCCACTTCCTCTTCCAGCGGGCCAGGCAGCTCCGGGCCCTGCGCCAGGGGGACCTGTTCCGGCGCGCCCTGGTGGCGGACTTCCTCCTGGAGAAGGACCGCCTCTTCGCCCGCCTGAACCTGGACGAGGACGAGCTGGCCCTCTACGAGCAGGTCTACGCCAGCCTGGCCCCCGAGGCCCCGCCGCCGGACCTGGTGGTCTATCTCCAGGCGCCGGTGGAGGTGCTGCTGGAGCGCATCCGCCGGCGGGGCATCCCCTGGGAGCGGGCCATCACCGCCGGCTATCTGGAGCGGCTCAGCGAGGCCTACCTGCGCTTCTTCCACCGTTACGAGGAGGCGCCGCTGCTCATCGTCAACGCCGCCTCCCTGGACTACGTGCACCAGGAGGCGGACTACGAGGCCCTCCTGCAGCGCATACTCACCGTGCGCTCGGGAAGGCATTATTTCAACCCCTTGCCGGATGTTTTTTGAGTGATGTCCAAGGAAAGGCGCCCGGTGACCCTGAGCACCCTGCGGGCCATGAAGGCCCGGGGGGAGCGCATCGCCTGCCTCACCGCCTACGAGGCCAGCCAGGCGCGGGTGCTGGAGGAGGCGGGGGTGGACCTGATCCTGGTGGGGGACTCCCTGGGCATGGTGGTCCAGGGCCACGAGACCACGGTGCCGGTGACCGTGGACGACGTGGTCTACCACACCCGCTGCGTGGCCCGGGGCCGGCGCCGGGCCTTCCTCCTGGCCGACATGCCCTTCCTGAGCTATACCAGCCCGGAGCGGGCCCTGGAGACGGCCTGCCGGCTCATGCAGGAGGGCGGCGCCCAGGGGGTGAAGCTGGAGGGAGGCGCCGGCCAGCGGGAAGTGGTGGCGGCCCTGGCCGGCGCGGGGGTGCCGGTGTGCGCCCACCTGGGCCTCCAGCCCCAGGCGGTGCACCGCCTGGGGGGCTACCGGGTGCAGGGTCGAGGCGAGGCGGCCGCGCGGGCCCTGGCGGAGGAGGCCCGGGCGCTGGAGGCCGCCGGGGCGGACCTGCTGCTGCTGGAGTGCGTGCCCCGGGCCCTGGCGGCCCGCATCGCCCGGGAGGCTTCGGTGCCGGTGATCGGGATCGGGGCAGGCCCGGACTGCGACGGGCAGATCCTGGTGCTGCACGACCTGCTGGGGCTGACCGAGCGGCCGCCGCGCTTTGCCCAGGACTTCCTGGCCGGGCGGGGGAGCGTGCGCGAGGCGGTGGCAGCCTACGTGGCAGCGGTGCGCGAGGGCCGTTTCCCCGGCCCCGAGCACAGCTTCGATTGAGCTCATACCAGGGCCGGACGGGTACGGTGTGGCCGGACGCGGGCGGGGAAAGGAACGGGAGCAGAAGGACCGTGGAGACGGTGCGCACCATCGCCGCCCTGCACCAGGCCACGGCGCCCTGGCGGGCCGCCGGTGAGCGCATCGCCTTCGTCCCCACCATGGGCAACCTCCACGCCGGCCACCTGGCCCTGGTGCGCGAGGCCGCGCGCGTGGCCGAGCGGGTGGTGGTGAGCATCTTCGTCAACCCCCTGCAGTTCGACCGCCAGGACGACTTCCAGGCCTATCCCCGGACCTTGGCAGAGGATCGGGAGGCCCTCGCGCAGGAGGCGGTGGACCTGCTCTTCTTGCCGGAGGTGGAGGAGATGTACCCGCGGGGCATGGAGGCCTGCACCCGGGTGGAGGTGCCGGGGCTGTCCGAGGTCCTCTGCGGGGCCTTCCGGCCCGGCCACTTCGTGGGGGTGGCGACGGTGGTGACCAAGCTGCTCAACGCCGTGCGGCCCGACGTGGCCCTCTTCGGGGAGAAGGACTTCCAGCAGCTGCTGGTGGTCCGGCGCTTGGTGGAGGACCTGAACCTGCCGGTGGAGGTGCGGGGTGTGCCCACCGTGCGCGAGCCCGACGGCCTGGCCCTGAGCTCCCGCAACCGCTACCTGAGCCCGGAGGAGCGGGGCCGGGCTCCGGCCCTCTATCGGGCCCTGCTGGCGGCCCGGGAGCGGCTCTTGGCCGGGGAGCCCCCCGGGGCGGTGGAGGCGGCGGGGATGCGGGAGCTGGAGGCGGCTGGCCTGCGGCCCGAATACTTCAGTGTCCGCCGGCGGGAGGATCTGGAGGAGCCGGGTCCGGCGGATGGGCAGCTGGTGGTGCTGGCTGCCGCCTGGCTGGGCCGGGCCCGGCTCATTGACAACCTACCCGTGGACTTGTGAGGCCCCTGAGGGGAGCTTCCCGGGCCGACAGCGGTCCAAAGGTGAAATAGGGCGGTCGGCCGCCCCCGGGACGTTGAACGGCGCCGGCCCAGGGCCGATAATGGCGGCCCGCCCCCGGCCGGGGGAGGTGGGTTTGCGTCCCGGAGCGCCCGGCGATCCCGGGCCCGGGTGGCCGCCGGGGAGAGCCCCACGGAGAAGTGCCATGCGCTACACCATGCTTCAGGCGAAGCTGCACCACGCCCGCGTCACCCACGCGGAGCTGGAGTACGAGGGCTCCTGCGCCATCGACGGCCTGCTCCTGGATCGGGCGGGCATCCGGGCCTACCAGCAGATCCACGTCTACAACGTGAGCAACGGCGAGCGCTTCGTCACTTATGCCATCCGCGCCGCCGAGGGCTCGGGCATCGTTTCGGTCAACGGGGCCGCCGCCCGCCGCGCAGCCCCGGGGGATCGGCTCATCGTCTGCGCCTACTGCGAGGTGGAGGAGCGGGAGCTGGCCCGCTTCCGACCCACCCTGGTCTATCTGGACGAGCGTAACCGCATCCGCCACGTGGGCGATGCCATCCCGGTGCAGGTGGCCTGAGGGGCCGCCGGCCGGGCATGCGCGTTGCCGTGGTGCTGGAATACGACGGGAGCGCCTTCGCCGGCTGGCAGCTCCAGGAGCCGGAGGTGCGCACCGTCCAGGCCTGCGTGGAGGCGGCCCTGTCGCGCATCGCCGACCACCCGGTGCGCGTGACCTGCGCCGGGCGCACCGACGCGGGAGTCCATGCCACGTACCAGGTGGTGCACTTCGACACGCCGGCCCACCGTCCTCCCCACGCCTGGGTGCTGGGCGCCAACAGCCACCTGCCTCCGGAGGTGGCGGTGCGTTGGGCGGGGGTGGTGCCGGAGGACTTCCACGCCCGCTTCTCCGCCCAGGCCCGGACCTATCGCTACCTGATCCTGAACCGCCCGGTGCGCCCCACCTTCCTGGCCCGGCGGGTGACCTGGACCCACCGCCCCCTGGACGAGGCCCGCATGGCCGAGGCCGCCCGGGACCTGGTGGGCGAGCACGACTTCTCCGCCTATCGGGCCCTAGGCTGCCAGGCCAAGAGCCCGGTGCGCACCGTGCACCGCCTGGAGGTGCTCCGCCAGGGGGAGCTGGTGATCCTGGAGGTGGAGGCCAACGCCTTCCTGCACCACATGGTGCGCAACATGGCTGGGGTGCTCATGGAGATCGGTGCCGGCCGCCGCCCGGCGGGCTGGGCCCGGGAGGTGCTGGAAGGGCGGGACCGCACCCTGGGCGGGGTCACCGCCCCGCCGGACGGGCTCTACCTGGTGGGGGTGCGCTATCCGGAGCGCTACGGGCTGCCGGCGCTTCCGCGGCCCCCCCTGGTCTGGTAGCCTGCGGGCCCGGGATGCGGGTCAGGGTCAAGATCTGCGGCATCACCCGGGCCGAGGACGCCCGGGCGGCGGCCCTGGCCGGGGCGGATGCCGTGGGCTTGGTCTTCTATCCCCCCAGCCCTCGGGCGGTAGACCTGGAGCGAGCCCAGGCGGCGGTGGCGGGACTGCCGGCCTTCGTAGCCCGGGTGGGGGTCTTCGTGGACCCCGAGCCCGAGGCAGTGCGGGCGGCGGTGGCCGCCGCGGCCCTGGATCTGCTCCAGTTCCAGGGGCGGGAGCCGCCGGAGCTCTGCCGGGCCTTCGGCAGGCCCTATCTGAAGGCCCTGCGAGCCGCTCCGGGGACGGACCTGGCGGCCGAGGCCCGGCGCTACAGCGACGCCTGCGCCATCCTGGTGGATACCCACCGGCCGGGAGTCCCCGGGGGCACGGGCGAGGCCTTCGACTGGTCCCTGATCCCACCGAGCCTGGGCCGCCCCCCTGGGGCCCGGCCCCTGGTGCTGGCCGGGGGGCTGCATCCGGGCAACGTGGCCGAGGCCGTGCGCCGGGTGCGGCCCTGGGCCGTGGACGTCAGCTCCGGGGTGGAGGCCGCCCCGGGCATCAAGGACGCCGCCCTGGTGGCGGCCTTCGTGCGGGAGGTGCAAGGTGCCGGAAGCTGAGGCCCGGGCCGCGGCGCTGCCCGACGAGCGGGGCCACTTCGGCCCCTACGGGGGGCGCTTCGTGGCTGAGACCCTGATGGGGCCCCTCCAGGAGCTGGAGGCGGCCTGGCGCCGCTTCCGCGACGACCCGGGCTTCCGGGCCGAGCTGGACCGGGATCTGGCCTGCTACGTGGGCCGGCCCACGCCCCTGTATCCCGCCGAGCGCTGGAGCCGCCGCCTGGGAGGGGCGCGCATCTACCTCAAGCGGGAGGACCTCACCCACACCGGGGCCCACAAGATCAACAACACCGTGGGCCAGGCCCTGCTGGCCCGGCGCATGGGCAAGAGCCGCCTCATCGCCGAGACCGGGGCCGGCCAGCACGGGGTGGCCACCGCCACCGTGGCCGCCCGCCTGGGGATGCGCTGCGTGGTCTACATGGGCGCGGAGGACATGGCCCGCCAGGCCATCAACGTCTACCGCATGCGCCTGCTGGGGGCGGAGGTGGTGGAGGTGAGCGCCGGCTCGCGTACCCTCAAGGACGCCCTCAACGAGGCCCTGCGGGACTGGGTCACCCACGTGGACGACACCTTCTATGTGCTGGGCACCGTGGCCGGCCCCCATCCCTACCCGGCCCTGGTGCGTGACCTGCAGGCGGTCATCGGGCGCGAGGCCCGGGCCCAGATCCTGGAGGCCGAGGGGCGCCTGCCCGACGCCCTGGTGGCCTGCGTGGGTGGCGGCTCCAACGCCATGGGCCTGTTCCACCCCTTCCTGGAGGACGAGGGTGTGGCCCTCTACGGGGTGGAGGGCGGCGGCGAGGGCCTGGCCAGCGGCCGGCACGCGGCCCCCCTCTGCGCCGGCCGCCCCGGGGTGCTCCACGGCAACCGGACCTACCTGCTGGAGGACGCCGACGGGCAGATCCTCCCCACCCACTCCATCTCCGCCGGCCTGGACTACCCCGGCGTGGGCCCGGAGCACGCCTGGCTCAAGGACACCGGCCGGGCCCGCTACGTGGCCGTCACCGACGAGGAGGCCTTGGAGGCCTTCCATGACCTGACCCGCACCGAGGGCATCCTCCCCGCCCTGGAGTCCAGCCACGCCCTGGCCTACGCCATGCGCCTGGCCCGGGAGTACGGCCCCGAGGGGGTGATCCTGGTCAATCTCTCCGGGCGGGGGGACAAGGACGTGCACACCGTGGCGGCCCGGGAGGGCCTGGCCCTGTGAGGGTGCAGCCATGAGCCGCATCGGCGAGCGCTTCCAGGCCTTGCGGGAGGCCGGGCGCACCGCCCTCGTGCCCTATCTGACCGCAGGCGATCCCGACCCCGCGGCCACCGTGCCCCTCATGCACCGCCTGGTGGAGGCGGGGGCCGACCTCCTGGAGCTGGGGGTGCCCTTCTCCGATCCCATGGCCGACGGCCCCGTCATCCAGGCCGCCTGCGAGCGGGCCCTGGCCCACGGGGTGCGCCTCCGCGACGTGCTGGACATGGTGGCCCGCTTCCGGGAGCGGGACGCCGAGACCCCCGTGGTGCTCATGGGCTACCTCAATCCGGTGGAGGCCATGGGCTATGCCGCCTTCGCCGAGCGGGCCGCGGCGGCGGGGGTGGACGGGGTGCTCACCGTGGACCTCCCCCCCGAGGAGGCCGGCGAGCTGGTGGCCGAGCTGCGCCCCCGGGGGCTGGACCCGGTCTTCCTGGCCGCGCCCACCACCTCCGAGGAGCGGGCTCGGGGCATCGCCAGGCAGGCCGGCGGATTCCTCTACTACGTCTCCCTCAAGGGGGTGACCGGGGCCGGACATCTGGACCTCGGCGACGCGGCCCGGCGGGTGGAGGCCCTGCGCCGGGTGGTCTCCCTCCCGGTGGGGGTGGGCTTCGGCATCCGGAACCCGGAGGCCGCGGCCCGGGTGGCCCGGGTGGCCGACGCCGTGGTGGTGGGCTCGGCCCTGGTGGAGCGGCTCGCCCGGGAGGGGGAGGAGGCGGCGGTGGGCTGGCTGGCGTCCCTGCGCGCCGCCGTGGACGAGGCCGACGCGCAGGCAGCGGCCGGAGGATCGCCGTGAGCTGGTTCGAGAA
>WFXX01000050.1 GCA_015490395.1 Gammaproteobacteria bacterium
GCCGCAGAGGGCGCACCGCCAACAGGTGACTTTCCAAGGTCATGGCCGGCCGCAGGCCCAGGGCGGGCCCCTCCCCTTCCGGGAAGGGGGAGACCCCGTAGAGAGCAATGCCCGGGCGGGGGAGCTGGCAGCGGGGCCCGGCAGGATCCAGCAGGGCGGCGGAGTTGGCCACGCTGCGGGGGCCTGGCAGATCGCCGACGGCCTCCTCGAAGCGGCGCAGCTGCTCCCGGGTGCGACCCCGCCCCTCCGGCCGGTCGGCCTCGGCCAGATGGGTCATGAGCACGATCTCGCCTGCTACCGCAGGGCAGGCCTGCAGTCGCCCCCACAGGGGGCGGGCCTGCTCGGGGGGCACCCCCAGCCGGTGCATGCCCGTGTCCACCTTGAGCCAGACCCGCAAGGGCGGACCAGTTGGGGCCTGCTCCAGGAGGGCCACCTGGGACGGGTCGTGCACCACCGCCTCGAGCCGCAAGCGGCGTAGCAGCTCCAGCTCCTCGCCGTCCCGGAAGCCCTGGAGCACCACCACCCGGGCTCCGATCCCGGCTGTCCGCAGGGCCTGCCCCTCGCCCGGGCAGGCCACGGCCAGGGCCGCCACCCGTCCCTCCAGGGCGCGGGCCGCGGTCTCCAGGCCGTGGCCGTAGGCGTCCGCCTTGACCACCGCCACGAGGCCTGCCCCCGGGACCAGCGCCTGGAGGCGCTCCAGGTTGTGGAGCAGGGCGTCGGGGCGGACGCGCAGCCGAGCGGGTCGGCGGGACACGGGCCCCCGGGGCTCAGCCCCCCTCCTGGAAGGGGTCCTGGGCGTAGTTCTCGAAGCGGGTGTACTGGCCCAGGAAGGCCAGGCGCACGGTGCCGATGGGGCCGTTGCGCTGCTTGGCCACGATGATCTCGGCCGTGCCCTTGTCCGGGGAGTCCTCGTGGTAGACCTCGTCCCGGTAAATGAACACGATCAAGTCGGCGTCCTGCTCGATGGAGCCCGACTCACGCAGGTCGGACATGACCGGCCGCTTGTTGGGACGCTGCTCCAGGGAGCGGTTGAGCTGGGAGAGGGCGATGACGGGCACGTCCAGCTCCCGGGCCAGGGCCTTCAGGGAGCGGGAGATCTCCGAGATCTCCGTGGCTCGGTTCTCCTTGTGGCCCGGCACCTGCATCAGCTGCAAGTAGTCCACCACCACCAGACCGATGCCGTGCTCGCGCTTCAGGCGCCGGGCCCTGGCCCGTAGCTCCGTGGGGGTCAGGGCCGAGGTGTCGTCGATGTAGAGGGGCATCTCCGAGAGCTGCCCCACGGCGTGGGCGAGCCGGGGCCAGTCGTCGTCGCCCAGCCGCCCGGTGCGCAGCTTGTGCTGGTCGATGCGCCCCACCGAGGCCAGCAGGCGCATGGCCAGCTGCTCCCCGGGCATCTCCATGCTGAAGACCGCCACCGGGAGCTTGCGCTTGAGGGCGGCGTGCTCGGCCAGGTTCAGGGCAAAGCTGGTCTTGCCCATGGACGGCCGGCCAGCCACGATGATCAGGTCCGAGGGCTGCAGGCCCGAGGTGAGCAGGTCCAGGTCGGTGAAGCCGGTGGGGATGCCGGTGATGGGGCTATCCTGCTCGAAGAGGTCCTCGATGCGCTTCATCACCCCCCGCAGGAGCTCCTCCAGGGAGGCGAAGGAGCCGCGACGGCGTCTGCCCCGCTCGGCGATCTCGAACACCAGCCGTTCGGCCTGGTCCAGCAGCTCGGCGGTGCTGCGCCCCTCGCGCTCGTAGACGCTGTTGGCGATGGCCGTACCCACCTGGATGAGCTGGCGGGCCACGGCGTGATCACGCACGATCTCGGCGTAGGCGCCGATGTTAGCCGCCGAGGGGGTGTTCTGGGCCAGGCTGCCCAGGTAGGCCAAGCCGCCAGCCTCCTCCAGGGCGCCCAGGGCATCCAGGCGCTCGGAGACGGTGACCACGTCGAAGGGCGCGCTCTGGGCGGCCAGCTCGCCAATGGCCCGGAAGATGAGCCGGTGGTCGTGGCGGTAGAAGTCCTCCTCGGCGAGGAGGTCGGCCACCCGGTCCCAGGCGCCGTTGTCCAGCATCAGGCCACCCAACACCGCCTGCTCGGCCTCCACCGAATGGGGGGGCACCCGCAGGGTGGCCGTGGCCGCCTCCCGTGGCCGCTTGAGCGCCTCCTCCACGCCAGCCCTCCACGCTCGGGCCCAGAGCGGTCCCCGGGGGACAGCTTACTCCTCGGGAACGATGCGCACCACGATGGTGGTCTCCACGTCCGGGTGGAGCTGGATGGCCACCTCGTGCTCGCCCACCTGGCGCAGGGGGCCCTGGGGCAGGCGGATCTCCCGACGCTCCAACCGCAGGCCCCGGGCCTTGGCCGCCTCCACGATATCCGGCGCGCCCACGGAGCCGAAGAGCTTGCCCTCGCCCCCCACCCGGGCGGCGATCTCGATGACCTGCCCCGCCAGGGCCTCGCGGCGGGCCTCGGCCTCAGCCAAGGCTCGGGCCGCGGCTTCTTCCAGTTCCCGCCGTCGGGCCTCGAAGGCGGCCACGTTCTCCGGGGTGGCGGGTACGGCCTTGCCCTGGGGTAGCAGATAGTTGCGGGCATAGCCGGGCCGGACTCGCACGCGCTCGCCCAGCTCACCTAGGTTGCGAATTTTCTCCAGAAGAATCACTTCCATAAAGCTTATACCTCAGACTCATTCAAGGATTAGCCGGGGGGGCGCCCGCCCAGGCGTCCCCGAAAGTCCACAAAGGTGTCCGCCCACGCAGCCAGAGCCAGGGCCAGGGCCACCTGGGGCAAGGCCAACACGGCCAGCACGTAGAGCGCCGCCAGCCAAGCCACGTGCATTCCCCGGGTGGCCACCACGGCATGGGCCAAGGCCAGACCGTGGAGGGCATAGGCCATGACCAGCACCAGGAGCACGTTGCCAGCGGTCAGCCCCAGCGGACCCGGCAGCAGCGAAAGCACGCCGATGCCCAGCGCTAGGAAGGCGAAGAGGCGGCTCAGGCGCAGCCCGTGGAACTCCCGCCGGAAGCCTCCCGGGTTGTATAGCAGCGCCTGCCACCAACGCCCCAGCAGGAGACTTCCCACGGCGCTCAGATAGAGCAGGGCCGCCAGCAGTCCAGTGAGGATAGGGGCCGCCGCCCGGAAGGCCTCCATCAAAGGGCCGAGGGAGGCGGGCTGTCCGGACGCCCCCTCCGCCGCCTCCTCCATGGCACTCAGCACCTGCAGCCACCACTGGGCCGGGTCCTCCAGAAGCAGATGGGCCGCCAGGACCACGGCACCGGCTGCCAGGGCCCCCGTTTCCAAGGTGAGGGCCAGGGAGACGCTGCGCCGCAGCACCAGGGCCAGGGCCCAGGCCGGGAACAGCCCTACGGCGAGGAAGTCCGCCCCCACCGCTGGGGGTGCCCCTGCCAAGGCCAAGCCGGCGAGGCCGAAGGCCGCACTTGCGACAGCCGCCGTCAGCAGGCCGTCCAGGGCACCTCCGCGCAGGGTCACCAAGCACACCACCGCCGCACTGAGATAGCTCAGGGGGGGCAGCAAAGGAGTGAGAGCCGCCGCCAACGCCGCCACCAAGGCGGCCTGGGCGCGCCCGCGCATGACGAAGGCCGCAAAGGCCCGCACCGCCCCTGCCCCCGGTTCCGGCGCCCGGAAACCAGCTCAGTGGCGGTCGCAGTACGGTAGCAGGGCCAGGAAGCGGGCCCGCTTGATGGCCCGGGCCAGTTGGCGCTGGTACTTGGCACGGGTCCCGGTGATGCGGCTGGGGACGATCTTGCCGGTCTCCGTGATGTAGCTCTTGAGGGTCTGCACGTCCTTATAGTCGATCTCCTTCACCCCCTCGGCGGTGAAGCGGCAGTACTTCCTGCGACGAGGGAAACGGGCCATGACGGTTCCTCCTCTGGATCGATGCTCGCTGGGATCCGGACGCCGGCCTCAGGAGGCCTTGGCGGAGCGCTCGCGCTCCTTCTCCTTGGCCCGCGCCAGCGGGGAGGGCTCCGTGACGGCGCGGTCCCGGCCCACCACCAAGTGGCGGATGATGGCGTCGTTGAAACGGAAGACGTTCACCAGCTCGTCCAGGGTCTCCTTGTCGCACTCGATGTTCATGAGCACGTAGTGGGCCTTGTGCACCTTGTGGATGGGATAGGCGAGCTGGCGTCGTCCCCAGTCCTCCAGGCGGTGCACCCGCCCCCCGCGCCCCTCCACGGTGGCGCGGTAGCGCTCGATCATGGCGGGGACCTGCTCGCTCTGGTCCGGGTGGACCAGGAAAACGATCTCGTAGTGTCGCATGGCGGCTCCTTCCGGTTTTGCGCAGCCTTCCGGGCGGTCCGGTAAGGCAAGAAGCCAGACTCCCCACGCTGGGACCCTAAAAGTCAGATAGTCTAGCCAAGCGGGGGCGGACGGACAAGAAAGCGCGCCGAGCGTGCCTAAGCCTGCGAGATCGTTCCCGGGGCGCCTCTCCCCCCTCGCTGGCGCAGGGCCTCGTAGAGGGCGATCCCGGCAGCCACGGAGACGTTGAGGCTGCTCACCGCCCCGCGCAGGGGCAGGGCAGCGAGGAGGTCGCAGCGCTCCCGGGTCAGGCGCCGCAGGCCCCGTCCCTCCCCACCCAGCACCAGGGCCAAAGGGCCCCGGAGGTCGGTCTCGTAAAGGGTCTGGGGGGCGTCGGCCTCCAGGCCCACCAGCCACAGGCCCCGCTCCTGGAGGGCGCGCAGGCAGCGGGCCAGGTTGGTCACCTGGACCAGGGGCAGCAGCTCGGCCGCCCCGGCGGCGGCTTTGCGGGCCGACGGGGTCAGGCCTGCCGCCCGGTCCCGGGGGACCACCACCGCGTGGGCCCCGGCGGCCTCGGCGCTGCGCAGGCAGGCGCCCAGGTTGCGCGGATCCTGCACCCCGTCCAGGACCAGGAGGAGGGGCGGCGCCTCCAGGCCTTCCAGGAGGGTCCACAAGCGTCCCTCGTCCCAGGGGCGGGAGGGGCGGTGCCAGGCCAGCACCCCCTGGTGCCGCTGCCCCGGGGCCAGCTCGTCCAGACGCCGCCGAGAGGCCAGCTCCACGGGTATCCCGGCGGTCCCGGCCAGGGCCAGGAGTCGCCTCCCCCGCTCGCCCCGGGCTACCGCCTCGGCCAGGACGAGCCGGCGCACCGCATCGGGGCGCCGCCTGAGGAGGGCCTCCACGGCGTGGGGGCCCAGGGCGGTTTCCAAGGGGTCATCGCGGCCAGCCACCATCGGATCACGGGCTCAGCCCTGGCGTCGGGCGCGGTGGCCACGGGCTCGGGCGGTGGAGCGCCCTCCTCCGGAAGGGCCCTCGCCGGTCCCGGCGCTCCCTAAGGACCGGCGGCGGTCCTGGGTACCGCTCCGGTCCTTCACGGTGCGCGGGGCCTTGGCCCTCGCCTTAGCCTTAGCCTTAGCCTTAGCCTTAGCCTTAGCCTTAGCCTTAGCCTTAGCTTTGGCTTTGGCTTTGGCTTTGGCTTTGGCCTTGGCTTTGGCTCTCTTGGCTCTGGCCTTGCTCTTGGTCTTGTTGACCTTGGTCGGGGTATGGCCTGTCCCGGTAGTCCGGACCCCGGGCTCCCCCTGGCCCTGGTCCGCGCCGGCTGCTGCCCCATCGGTGCGGGCTCGCCGCCCTCCCCGACCCTTGCGGGAACGGCCCGGGGGGCGTGTCTCTTCCTCGGCCAGGACGAAGTCGATCTTGCGCTCGTCCAGGTCCACGCGGGCCACCTGGACCTTCACGGGATCGGCTAGGCGGAAAGCGCGGCGGGTGTGCTCGCCCACCAGGCGGTGCTTCACGGGATCGAAGCGGTAGTAGTCCCGCGGCAACGCGGTGACGTGCACCAGGCCCTCCACGTAGAGGTCCTTGAGCTCCACGAAGAGGCCGAAGCTGGTGACGGCGGTGACGATGCCCTCGAAGACCTCGCCGACCTTGTCCTGCATGTACTCGCACTTGAGCCAGGCCACCACGTCGCGGGTGGCCTCGTCGGCGCGCCGCTCGGTCATGGAGCAGTGGTCGCCCAGCTGCACCAGGTCCTCGTGCCGGTAGGGCCAGGCCCGGCGAGGGCGGCGCTGCAGCAGGTGACGCAGGGCCCGGTGCACCAGCAGGTCCGGATAGCGGCGGATGGGCGATGTGAAATGGGTGTAGGCCGGGAAGGCCAGGCCGAAGTGCCCCTGATTGTCGGGGGAGTAGACGGCCTGATTCATGCTCCGCAGCACCACGGTCTGGATGAGGTGGGCATCGGGCCGGTCTTGGGCCTGCTCGAGCAAGCGGGCAAAGTGCCTGGGCTCGGGCCGCTCCCCGCCGCCCAGCCTCAGGCCCAGCTCCCCCAGGAAGGCCCGCAGGTCCGCCAGCTTCTCCGGGGAGGGGCCCTCGTGCACCCGGTAAAGCACCGGGAGCCCGGCCGCCTGCAGGTGCTCGGCGGCGCAGACGTTGGCCGCGATCATGAACTCCTCGACCATGCGGTGGGCGTCGTTGCGCTCCACCGGCTCGATGCGCTCGATCTTGCGCTCGGGGCCGAAGACGATGCGCGTCTCCACCGTGTCGAAGTCGATGGCCCCCCGGCGGGCGCGGCGGGCCCGCAGCACCTGGTAGAGCCGGTGGGCCTCCTCCAGGTGAGGCAGGAGGTGGCGCAGCCGGCGACGCGCCTCGCGACGGCGGAACTGCACCGCGTCCGCCACCTCGGTGTAGGTCAGGCGCGCTGCCGAGCGCATCACCGCCTCGAAGAAGCGGTAGCGGCGCACGTGCCCGGTGGGCGTGAAGAGCATCTCGCAGGCCACGCACAGGCGGTCCACCTGGGGGTTGAGGGAGCAGAGGCCGTTGGAGAGCGCCTCGGGGAGCATGGGGATGACCCGCCCGGGGAAGTAGACCGAGTTGCCGCGCAGGCGTGCCTCCTCGTCCAGGGCGCTCCCGGGCCGGACGTAGTGCGAGACGTCGGCGATGGCCACCACCAGCCGCCAGCCCTTGCCGTGGCGCTCGCAGTAGACGGCGTCGTCGAAGTCCCGGGCGTCCTCGCCGTCGATGGTCACCAGGGGCAGGCCCCGCAGGTCCTCCCGTCCCTGCTTGGCCTCCTCGGGCACCTCCCCGCCGAAGGCGGCGGCCTCCTCCAGGACGGCCGCCGGCCAGCGGTGAGGCAGCTCGTAGGCCCGGATGGCCACGTCGATCTCCATCCCGGGGGCCATGTGCTCGCCCAGCACCTCCACCACCCGACCGATGGGCTGGGTCGTGGGGGTGGGTTGCTCCACCAGGTCCACCACCACGATCTGGTTGTCGGAGGCCCCGTCCCGGTACTCGGGCGGCACCAGGATGTCCTGGCTGATGCGGGCGTTGGAGGGGACGACGAAACCGACGCCGTGCTCCAGGCGGAAGCGGCCCACCACGCGCTGGTTGGCTCGCTCGAGCACCTCCACCAC
>WFXX01000051.1 GCA_015490395.1 Gammaproteobacteria bacterium
AGATGTGTATAAGAGACAGGTCCTCGTCCAGGGCCCGCACGGCGCGGATCACGGCCAGCCCCGCCCGCAGGGGGGAGCCGGTGGCCGGGTCCAGGATGGAGCGGTAGGTGGCGGCCACGTCCTCGGCGGTGAGCCGGCCGCCCCCGCTGAAGCGGCGCCCCTCCTCCCCGAGGACGAAGCGGTAGCGGGTGGCCGAGAGACGCTCCCAGCGGGCCAGCTGGGGCACGGGGCGGGAGGCGGCGTCGAAGTCCACCAGGGCCCGGTAGAGGAGGCGGTTGACCCGTACCGAGGCCGCATCCGTGGCGAAGCGCGGGTCCAGGCTCGCCGGGGCCGAGGCCACCCCGAAGCGCAGCTCCCCCGCGGGGCGCTCCGGCCCCCCGGCGCAGGCGGCCAGCAGCAGGAGCAGGGCCGGCGGGAGGGCCGCGGCCCGGCGGGCCCGGCACCGCCTGCGGGCGCCGGCCCTAGCCGCCCGCGCGCCCCCAGCGGCGGTAGGGGTGCTCCACCAGGCGCACGTTGTAGTAGCGCGGGTCGTGGGAGACCTCCTCGCCCAGCCAGGGCGGGCGCTGGAAGGGCTCGTCCTCCGAGGCCAGCTCCAGCTCCGCCACCACCAGGCCCTCGTTCTCGCCATGGAAGACGTCGATGTCCCAGCGGTGGCCGCCGTAGTCCACGTGATAGCGGGTCTTCTCCAGGGGCGGGTGGGCGCAGAGCTGACGCAGCATCTCCTCGGCGTCGGCCACCGGGATGGGATACTCGTACTCGGTGCGTCGCACCCCCAGGGTGGCGCTCTTGATGTTGAGCCGGGCCTCGCCGCCCTCGATGCGCACCCGCACCGAGCAGCGCCCGTCCCCGGCCAGGTAGCCCTGGCGCATGGGGATGCCCGGCCCCGCCGCCTCGCGCCAGCCGTCGTCCCGCACCAGGAACTTGCGCTCGATCTCCAGGGCCATGGGCGCGCATCTTATGCCAGCGGGGAGGCTTTGTGTATGCTGGCCCGGCGAGGAGCAGCCGCAGGGAGGGCGTCTCTCATGAAGGCCGTGGTGATGACCGCCGTGGGCGGCCCCGAGGTGCTGGAGCCGAGGGAGCTGCCCCGCCCGGGGCTGCGCGGGCCCCGGGACCTGCTCATCCGCCTGCGGGCAGCCGGGGTCAACCCGGTGGACACCAAGCTGCGGGCCCGGGGCACCTATTACCCGGACCGGCTCCCGGCCATCCTGGGCCTGGACGGGGCCGGGGTGGTGGAGGAGACCGGCCCCGAGGCCAGCCTCTACCGGCCGGGGGACGCGGTGGCCTTCTGCTACGGCGGGCTGGGGGACCACCCGGGCACCTACGCCGAGTACGCGGTGGTGGACGAGCGCTTCGTGGCCCCCAAGCCGGAGGGCCTGGGCTTCGCCGAGGCCGCGGCCCTGCCCCTGGTGGGCATCACCGCCTGGGAGAGCCTGCACGAGCGGGCGCACCTGGGCAGCGGGCAGCGGGTGCTGGTGCACGCCGGGGCCGGCGGGGTGGGCCACGTGGCGGTGCAGCTGGCCCGCCTGGCCGGGGCGCAGGTGGCGGCCACCGTCTCCACCGAGGACAAGGCCGCCTTCGTGCGCGACCTGGGGGTGGAGCGGGCCATCCGCTACCGGGAGGAGGACTTCGTGGCCGCGGCCCTGGCCTGGAGCGAGGGCCGGGGGGTGGACCTGCTCCTGGACACCGTGGGCGGGGAGACCTTCCAGCGCAGCCAGGGCGCGGTGCGCTACGGCGGCGATCTGGTCACCCTCCTCCAGCCCCCCGGCGGGACGGACTGGAAGGAGGCCCGGCTGCGCAACCTGCGCGTGAGCCTGGAGCTCATGCTCACCCCGGCCCTGCGGGGCTGGGAGGCAGAGCTGGAGCGCCAGGCGGGGATCGTGCGCCAGGTGCTGGAGCTGGCCGCCGCGGGCAAGCTCCGGGTGCAGGTCTCCCACCGCCTGCCCCTGGAGCAGGCCGCCGAGGCCCACCGGCTCATCGAGGCCGGAGGCATGACCGGCAAGGTGGTGCTGGAGATGGGGTGAGGGGCCCCGGACGGGTCTTCGCCTACGGGACCCTGCTCACCGGCACCCCGGATCCGGCCCTGGAGGCCTGGCGGCGGCGGGCCCTCGCCCGCGCCCCCCGGGCCACGGTGGCGGGGCGCCTGGTGGATCTCGGCCCCTATCCAGGCCTGCTCCCGCCCCGGCGGCGGGGGGAGCGGGTGCGGGGGCGGCTGCTGGAGCTGGGGCCCGGGATCCTGGAGCGGCTGGACCGCTACGAGGACCACCGCCCGGCGGCCCCCG
>WFXX01000052.1 GCA_015490395.1 Gammaproteobacteria bacterium
GGCTGGGGGCGCTGGGCTGGGGGGCGGCCGCCGCCGCCTTGGTAGCGCCGTGGTGGTTGGGGGAGGCCGCTGGTTGGCCATGGGATGCCTGGGGCTGGGACACGGGGTTCTGGCTCCTGGCCTGTGTGGCCCTGGCCGCGGCCGGCGGGCGCCAGCGGGCGCCGGCCGCGGCGGCCGTGGACGCGGCCGCCTCGCCCGCTGCCCTGCCCGTGGCGCCGGCCGGGGAGCTGGCCGCCGAGCGGGCCGCGGAGCTGGAGCGGGACCTGGACCAGATCGCCGGCCTGGTGCGCGATGCCATCGGCCAGCTCACCGAGAGCTTCACCGCGCTCGAGCGCTTGGTGAGCCGCCAGGGCGAGCTGGTGCTCTCGCTCATGCGGGCCGAGGACGAGGCCGGCGGGGGCGGGCCCGGGATGGAGGAGCTCTCCCGGGAGGTGGCTCGGATCCTGGAGCGGCTCATCCAGATGATCGTCGAGACCAGCAAGGCCAGCCTGGAGGGCGTCTACCGCATCGACGCCATGGTGACCGAGTCGGACCAGATCTTCGGCCTGCTCAAGGAGGTGGAGTCCCTGGCGGAGCAGACCAACCTCCTGGCCCTGAACGCGGCCATCGAGGCCGCGCGGGCCGGGGAGCACGGTCGCGGCTTCGCCGTGGTGGCCGACGAGGTGCGCAAGCTCTCCCAGCGCTCCTCGGCCTTCAACGACCGCATCCGGCAGCAGGTGGACAAGACCCGGGCGGCCATCGCCGGCGTGCGGGGCATCGTCTCCGACATCGCCTCCAAGGACATGAACATCGCCATCGAGGCCAAGGGCGAGGTGGACGGCATGCTCCGGCGCCTGGAGGAGACCGACCGGGCCGTGCGGCGCGGCCTGGAGGAGCTCTCGGCCATCGCCGAGGAGGTGCACCAGCGCGTGGGCGTGGCCGTGCGCAGCCTCCAGTTCGAGGACCTGGTGACCCAGGCCGCGGGTCACAGCCGCCAGCGCCTAGAGGAGCTCAAGGAGCTGGCCGCGGCCCTCCGGGAGGCGCCGGATGCCGCCGCCCTGCGCGCGGCCGTGGAGGCCCTGGAGGCCCGCTGGCGGGAGCGCCGGCACCGGGCGGTGCAGCAGGAGACGCTGGAGGAAGGCTCCGTGGAGCTCTTCTAGGGAGCAGGCTCGGGGGGGGCGGCTGCTGCCGCGGGTGGGGAGAGGCGCCTAGGTCTGAGCACCGTGTTCGCGGGCGCGAGGGAGGAAGAGCCATGACGGTACGTGCCGTGCTGAGCGAGGAGGGCAGGACCAAGGTCCTGCGCGTGGAAGGCCGGTTCGACTTCAACATGCACCGCGAGTTCCGGGAGGCCTACCAGGACGATCCCCCGGGGCTGGCCTACGAGGTGGACCTGGCCGATGCTGAGTACCTGGACAGCTCGGCCCTGGGGATGCTGCTGCTGCTTCGCGAGCACGCCGGGGGCGACGGGGCGCGGGTGCGGCTGCGGGGCTGCCGGCCTGCGGTGCGCCGCATCCTGGAGATCGCCAACTTCCATGAGCTGTTTGAGATTGCCTGAGGTGACGCCGTGCCGGGCTACCCCCGCCTTGTCCATGCCGCCCCCTACGAGCGTCAGGCCCCCTGTCCGGGGGGGCTGCAGGTCCTCATCGCCGACGACGACCCCACCAGCCGGGCCGTGCTGCGCGCCCTGGTGGAGCGACACGGTTGCACGGCGCTGTGCGCCGCCGACGGGCAGGAGGCGGTGGAGCGCTTCCTTTCCGAGGAGGTGGACCTGGTCCTGCTGGATGTGCACATGCCGCGGCTCGACGGCTACGAGGCCGCGCGCCGCATCAAGGAGGCTGCCGGCGAGCGCCTGGTCCCGGTGCTGTTCCTGACCGCCCTCACGGGCGAGCGGGAGCTGGTGCGTTGCGTGGAGGCCGGCGGCGACGATTTTCTCACCAAGCCCTTCAGCCCCACCTTGGTGGAGGCCAAGATCCGGGCCCTGTTGCGCCTGCGGGACCTCTACGAGACCGTGCGCCGCCAGCGCAACGACCTGGACTACTACCAGCAGCGCATGGAGCAGGAGCAGGCCATGGCCCAGGCCATCTTCGGCGCCCTGGTCTCTGGGGCCTGCCTGGAGGTGCCCGGGGTGCGGCGTTGGCTGCGCCCCAGCGCCCGCCTCTGCGGGGACGTGGCCCTGGCCTGCCCGACGCCCGACGGTCAGCTCCATGTGCTGGTGGGAGACTTCACCGGACATGGCCTCATGGCGGCGGTGGGCACCGTCCCGCTGGCGGAGACCTTCTCCAGCCTGACCCGCGCCGGGGCTCCCCTGGAGCGGGTGCTGGAGGAGCTCAACCGCCGTCTCCACCGCCTGCTGCCCACGGGCCTGTTCTGCGCCGCGGCGGCCCTGGAGGTGGACCCACGCTACCGCGTGGTGCGGATCTGGAACGGCGGCTTGCCGGACCTGCTCTTGTGGCGCCCGGGTGGGGTGCTGGAGCGCGCGCCCTCCCAGGGCCTGCCCCTGGGGATCCAGCCTCCGCAGCGCTTTCGGGCCGCCTTCCGCACCGTGGCCGCCGAGGGTGGGCTGCGCGTGCTGGTGCACACCGACGGCCTCAGTGAGGCCGAGGGCCCGGATGGCAGCCTTTATGGGGAGGAGCGCCTGGCGCGCGCCGCGGCGGACGGCGCCGACCCCTTCCAGGCAGTGCTGGAGGATCTCCAGCGCTTCCTGGGCCCCACGGCTGAGGCCAGCGACGATATGACCTTGGTGGAGGTGGATCCGGCTATCTCATGGCAGGACCGATGCGGCTGCTGCCCCAAGCGCCCGGCGCGGGAGGCCGCCGAGGGCTGGACCCTCACCCTGGAGCTGGCCGCCGGGGCCTTGCGGCAGGCCGACGATCCGGTAGGGGTGCTCCTGGCCGGCCTGGAGCGCCTCCAGCCCCTGGAGGAGGAGCACCGCGAGCCCCTGCGCACGGTGCTCGCCGAGCTCTACGCCAACGCCCTGGAGCACGGCGTCCTGGGTCTGGACTCGGCCTGGAAGCGCGACCCCGAGGGCTTCGCCCGCTACTACGAGGAGCGCGGCCGCCGGCTGCGGGCCCTCACGGCGGGCTGGGTGCGGCTGCGCTGCCGCTTCGAGCCGCGCCCCGGCGGCGGACGCCTGGTGGCCCTGGTGGAGGACAGCGGCCCCGGCTTCGAGCACGCGCAGGTGCCCGCCTCCGGATCGGGCCAGCTCGCGCACGGGCGCGGGATCGCCCTGGTCCAAGGCCTGTGCCGTAGCCTGCGGTATCTCGACCAGGGCAACCGCGCCGAGGCCGTCTATGAATGGTAGGCACCTTCCCGAGCCGATCCCGGAAGGGGCTTGTCGTCTCGGGCTGGACCGGCATGCGGCCGTCTGCCTCCTGGACGGGCGCTTCCGCATCCGCTCGGTGAACGAGCGCTTCTGCCTGAGGCTGGGGCTGCGCCCCCAGGAGCTGCTGGGCCGGCGCGCGCCGGTGCTCCTGGACGAGCAGGTGGGCCAGGACTGGCCCTTCTACCGGGACATCCTCCAGATCCTGCGCCAGGGGCAGACCTGGCGGGGTGAGATGGCCAGCCGCCACCGCGACGGCAGCCTGTGCTATGCCGACACCACCATCGTCCCCCTGGGCGGATGCGGCCGGGAGCGGCGCTACCTGGTGGTCCAGACGGACGTCACCGAGCACCGGCTCGCCGAGCAGGACCTCATCCGCACCCGGGCCCGGCTGCGCCAGCTCATCGACTGCACCCCGGCGGTGATCTACTCCGCGGTCCCCAGCGGCGACTACGTCATCACCTTCATCAGCGGCAACGTGCGTCGGATGCTGGGCTTCGCCCCGGTGGAGGTGGTGGGCCGGCAGGACTTCTGGTTCGAGCGCGTGCACCCGGAGGACCGGCCCCGGGTCTTCGGCCCCTTGGGCCAGCTCTTCGTGCGCGGCCACCACGAGCACGAGTACCGCATCCGCGGCAAGGACGGCCGCTACCGCTGGGTCCACGACCGGCTGCACCTGCTGCGCAACGCCCACGACCGTCCCCAGGAGATCGTGGGGGTGCTCTGGGACATCACCGAGCGCAAGCGCGCCGAGCGCGAGCTCCAGGAGGCCCGCGATGCGGCCTTGAGCGCCGTGCAGGCCAAGGATCGCTTTATCGCCGACATGAGCCATGACCTGCGCACCCCCATGAACGGGGTGCTGGGCATGCTGGAGCTGCTCCAGGCCACGCCCCTGGACGAGCGCCAGCGTGAGTACGTGGAGCTGGCCTACCGCTCCGGCCAGGGGCTGCTGCAGCTCTTCAACGACATCCTGGACCTGTCCCGCAGCGGCCTGGGCAAGCTGCAGCTCGAGTGCGCCGACTTCGACCTGCGGGCCGCCCTGCGCAGCGTGGTGGACCTGCTGGGGGCCAGGCTGCTCGCCAAGGGCCTGGAGATGCGCCTGGAGGTGGCCGACGACGTGCCCCGCTGGGTGCGGGGCGACGTCACCCGGCTGCGCCAGGTCCTGGGCAACCTCCTCGGCAACGCCATCAAGTACACCGACCGCGGCCATGTGGCGCTGCGCGCGGCCCTGGTCGGCCGGGAGGAGAAGGCGCTGCGCCTGCGCTTCGAGGTGGAGGACACCGGCATCGGCATCCCCTCCGAGGAGCAGGCACGCATCTTCGAGCCCTTCGCCCGGGTGGACGATCCCCGCTCCCGCGCCCGGGGCGGCGCCGGCCTGGGCCTGGCCATCTGCCGCCAGTGCGTGGAGCTCATGGGCGGCGAGATCGGCGTCCGCTCCAGGCCCGGCGAGGGGAGCCTGTTCTGGTTCACCGTGCGCCTGGAGCCGGCTGCCGCCCGGGCTGCGCCGCGGCGGCCCGCCGCCGCGGCCGAAGGATGTGGTCACCGGCCGGCGCGGGTGCTGGTGGTGGAGGACAACCTGGTCAACCAGAAGGTGGTGCTGGGGATGCTGGAGCGCCTCGGCTGCCGGACCGCTGCGGTGGGCACGGGGGCAGAGGCCCTGGAGGCCTTGGCCCGCGGTGGCTGGGAGCTGGTCTTCCTGGACTGCCAGCTCCCCGACCTCAGCGGCCACGAGGTGACCCGTCGCCTGCGGGAGATGGAGCGACGCGAGGGCCGGGACCCGTTGCCTGTGATCGCCGTCACCGCCCAGGCCGGCGAGGTCGAGCGCGCCCGCTGCCTGGAGGCCGGCATGGACGACCACCTGGCCAAGCCCCTGACCCTCGCCGCTGTGGAGGAGATGCTGCGTCGCTGGGCGCCGGCCACCCACCCCTCCCCTCCGCAGGAGGGGAAGGAGCCATCCCCTCATGCCTCGTCCCTTCCTCAGCGAGGCAGGGACGGGGTAGGCGGGAACGGGGAGCCGCCCGCTGCCGCCCCCCTGGACCCAGCCGCGGTCGCGGCCCTCCAGGAGGCTCTGGGCGATGCCGCCCAGGCGGTCTTCGACGCCTTCGCCGAGGATGCCCCCCGGCGCTGGGAGGCCATCGCCGAGGCGGCCGGGCGCGGTGATGCCGAAGGGCTGCGGCGGGCCGCCCACGCCCTGAAGGGGGCCGCGGGGAACGTGGGCGCCCTGGTCCTCGCCGGCATCTGCCGGGAGCTGGAGGGCCGGGGGCGAGAGGGCTGGCTGGAGGGCCTGGACGCCCTGCTCGCCCGGGGCGAGGCCGAGCTGCAGCAGGTCTTGGAGGCCTTGCCCCGGACGGTGCCCGGCACGGCCTGAGGGTCGCGAGCCCCAGGGGCCCGACCCAGGACCGTCCTTTTTCGGCTGCCCCCAGACCCCTCTCAGACGCCGTAGTAGTCCCGGTACCAGGCCACGAAGCGCCGGATGCCCTCCTCGATGGGGGTATCGGGCCGGAAGCCCACGTCCCGGGTGAGGTCCTCCACGTCGGCGCAGGTGGCCTCCACGTCCCCGGGCTGCATGGGGAGCATGCGCTTCTCGGCCTTGCGGCCCAGGCAGTGCTCCAGGATCTCGATGAAGCGCAGCAGCTCCACCGGCGTGTGGTTGCCGATGTTGTAGATCCGGTAGGGGGCGGCGCTGGTGGCCGGATCCGGGTCCTCGGCGCGCCAGGCCGGGTCCGGGGCGGGCAGGCGGTCCAGGGTGCGCACCACGCCCTCGACGATGTCGTCGATGTACGTGAAGTCCCGCTTGTGGCGCCCGTGGTGGTAGACCTCGATGGGCTCGCCGGCCAGGATGGCCCGGGTGAACTTGAACAGGGCCATGTCCGGCCGCCCCCAGGGCCCGTAGACGGTGAAGAAGCGCAGCCCCGTGGTGGGCAGGCCGTAGAGGTGGCTGTAGGCGTGGGCCATGAGCTCGTTGGCCTTCTTGGTGGCCGCATAGAGGCTCAGGGGATGATCCACGTTGTGGTGCACCGAGAAGGGCAAGCGGGCGTTGGCCCCGTAGACCGAGCTGGTGGAGGCGTAGACCAGATGCTCCACCTCCTGGTGCCGGCAAGCCTCCAGCACGTTGAGGAAGCCCACCAGGTTGGCGTCGGCGTAGGCGTGGGGGTGGGTCAGGGAATGGCGCACCCCCGCCTGGGCCGCCAAGTGCACCACGCGCTCTGGCCGGTGGCGGCGGAAGGCCTCCGCCAGGGCCTCCCGGTCGGCCACGTCCAGGCGCAGGAAGGTGAAGCCGCGATAAGGCTTGGCCCGCTCCAGCCGGGCCTCCTTGAGGGAGACGTCGTAGTAGTCGTTGAGATTGTCCAGGCCGATGACCTCGTCGCCCCGCTCCAGCAGGGCGAGGCTGACGGCGTTGCCGATGAAGCCGGCCGCCCCCGTGACCAGGATCCTCATGGCCCCGGGATCCCCATGCGTGCCGCTCCGGCCGTTCCCCTCACAGGCGCTCGTCCACCTGGTCGCGGGGCAGGATCCCCTTGACGTCGAAGAGCACCGCCCCGGGGCGGCCTAGGGCACGAATGGCCTCGGCCCCCATCTCCCGGAACTGGCGATGGGCCACGGCGAGGATCACCGCATCGTAGGCCCCCCGCTCGGGCTCGCGCACCAGCTCCAGGCCGTACTCGCGGCGGGCCTCCTCCGGAGCCACCCAGGGGTCGTGCACCTCCACCCGGGCGTGATAGCCGCGCAGCTCCTCCACGATGTCCACTACCCGGGTGTTGCGCAGGTCCGGGCAGTTCTCCTTGAAGGTCAGGCCCATCACCAGCACCCGGGCGTCGGGCACGGCCATGCGGCGGCGGGTCATGAGCTTGACCACCCGCTCGGCCACGTAGGCCCCCATGCGGTCGTTGAGCCGCCGCCCGGCCAAGATCACCTCGGGGTGATGCCCGACCTCCTGGGCCTTGTGGGTGAGGTAATAGGGGTCCACCCCGATGCAGTGGCCGCCCACCAGCCCGGGGCGGAAGGGCAGGAAGTTCCACTTGGTGCCCGCGGCCTCCAGCACCTCCAGGGTGTCGATCCCCAGCCGGTGGAAGAGCACCGCCAGCTCGTTGACCAGGGCGATGTTGACATCCCGCTGGGTGTTCTCGATGACCTTGGCCGCCTCGGCCACCCGGATGCTGGATGCCTGGTGGGTGCCGGCGCGGATGATGCGCCGATAGAGGGCGTCCACCAGCTCAGCCGCCTCCGGGGTGGAGCCGGAGGTGACCTTCACGATGTCCGTGACCCGGTGCTCCTTGTCGCCGGGGTTGATGCGCTCGGGGCTGTAGCCGCACCAGAAGTCCTCGTTGAATCGCAGCCCCGACTCGCGCTCCAGCACCGGCACGCAGTCCTCCTCGGTGCAGCCCGGATAGACCGTGGACTCGTAGATCACCACGTCGCCGCGCTTGAGCACCCGGCCCACGGTGCGGCTGGCCGCCAGCAGCGGCCCCAGGTCGGGGCGCTTGTGGCGGTCGATGGGGGTGGGCACGGTGACCACGTAGACATTGCAGCGGCGCAGGGCCTCGGGATCGTCGGTGACCTCCAGGCGGCCCCGCACCTCGGCCAGCTCCTCGGGGCTGACCTCCAGGGAGCTGTCCCGGCCGGCGCGCAGCTCGGCGACGCGGGCGGGGCTGATGTCGAAGCCCAGGGTGGGGAAGGCGCGGGCGAAGGCCACCGCCAGGGGCAGGCCCACGTAGCCCAGCCCCACCACCCCGATGCGGGCCTCCTCGGGCCTCAGCATGGCCTCACCCTCTGCGGGCGCCCGATGGCGTGATGGACGAAGCCCGCGCGAGCCAGCGTGCGCGGGTCGTAGAGATTGCGCCCGTCGAAGACCACTGGTTGGCGCAGCCTCGCCCGGACCGCCTCCCAGTCCGGGCTGCGAAAGACGCGCCACTCGGTGACCACGGCCAAGGCGTCCGCCCCCTCCAGGGCCTCGTAGGGGTCCCGGCACAGGACCAGATCGGGGCGCTCGCCGTAGAGCCGCCGTGCCTCGCCCATGGCCGCAGGGTCGTAGGCCCGCACCCGCGCCCCGGCCGCCCAGAGGGCCTCCATGAGGGTGCGGCTGGGGGCCTCGCGCATGTCGTCGGTGTTGGGCTTGAAGGCCAGACCCCAGAGGGCGATGGTGCGACCGGCCAGCTCCCCGCCGAAGTGGGCGCGGATCTTGCCGAAGAGGACCCGCTTCTGGTCCTCGTTGACCGCCTCCACCGCCTGCAGCAGCCGGGCCGAGTAGCCGACCTCCCGGGCGGTGCGCTCCAGGGCCTTGACGTCCTTGGGGAAGCAGGAGCCGCCGTAACCGCAGCCCGGATAGATGAAATGATAGCCGATGCGCGGGTCGGACCCGATGCCGATGCGCACCTGCTCGATGTCCGCCCCCAGCCGCTCGGCCAGGTTGGCCATCTCGTTCATGAAGCTGATCTTGGTCGCCAGCATGGCGTTGGCCGCGTACTTGGTCAGCTCCGCCGAGCGGATGTCCATGGCGATGAGCCGGTCGTGGTTGCGGTTGAAGGGGGCATAGAGGGCTCGCAGCAGCTCGGTGGTGCGCGGATTGTCGGTGCCCACGATGATGCGGTCAGGGCGCATGAAGTCCTCCACCGCCGCCCCTTCCTTGAGGAACTCGGGGTTGGAGACCACGTCGAACTCGACCTCCACCCCCCGCTCGGCGAGCACCGCCCGGATCCGCTCCCGTACGCGATCCGCGGTGCCCACCGGCACGGTGGACTTGTTTACCACCACCCGATAGCCGTCCATGTGCCGGGCGATGGTCTCGGCCACGGCCAGCACGTGCTGCAGGTCGGCCGAGCCATCCTCGTCGGGAGGCGTGCCCACGGCGATGAACTGGAACAGCCCGTGGGCCACGCCCTCGGCGGCGTCGGTGGTAAAGCGCAGCCTCTCCGCCGCGGCGTTGCCGCGCACCAGCTCCTCCAGCCCAGGCTCGTAGATGGGGATCTCACCCTGCTGGAGGCGGCGGATCTTCTCCGCGTCGATGTCCACGCAGACGACCTCGTTGCCCACCTCCGCGAGGCAGGCCCCGGTGACCAGCCCGACGTAGCCGGTGCCAAACAGGGTGATCTTCATCGTGCGGCGCAGCAGCCGATATCCATCAGGCAGGATCCGCTCCCGCGCGTGGCTTCCGAGGATCGGGGACCTGAATGCGGCGCAGGATAGCACAACGGCTTCAAAGGCCGTCATCCGCGCCCGGGGGCCGCCCCCCGCCCGATCGGGGGATCCCGCGGGAGAGGCGGGTGGAGCTAAGCTGGCCATGGCAACCGAGGGAGGTGGCCGATGCCGGCAGGTCCAGGCCCGCGACCCGAGGGAGGGGCGGCCGGGCTGTTTCGGCTGCTGCACAATCCCGGCTTTCGGGAGGGTGTCCATTGGCGGCGGGTGCGGCTCGGCCCTGATGCCACCGTCTTCAGCGAGGGCGATGCGGGCCGGGACGTATATCTGGTCCTGGAGGGCAGGGTGCGGGTGGTGGGTAACGTGGACCTGGACGCGCGCCGGCGACTGCACCCGGGCTTCAGCGACCTGGGTCCCGGAGAGGTCTTCGGCGAGCTGGCCCTGTTCGACCGCCAGCCCCGCTCGGCCACGGTGGTCACCGTGGCCCCCACCGAGCTGGCGGTGCTCGAGGGCGAGCGGCTGCTGGGTTTCCTGGATGCCCACCCCGAGGTCGGCTATCCCATCTTCAAGGAGCTGATCTTCCTGCTGGCGGGCCGCCTGCGCCAGGCCAACCGGCGCGTGTTCTCCATCTTCGCCTGGGCCCTGCGGGAGCGGGGCATCGACCGCGAGCTCTAAGGACCGAGCTCGGTGGGCCCTTGGGGCCCAGGGAGGGTGAGGGCGGTGTCGGGAAGCCGAAGAGGGTCGGGCGCGCGGGGCGAGGCCCCGGCGCCGGGAGGTGAGCTTGTTCCGCGTGTTTCGCCATTACGTCCCCCGCGCCTTCGTGGTCCTTGCCGTGGGGGAGTTCCTTTTCCTGGTGGCCTCGGTCTACCTGGGGGTGGCCCTGCGCTTTCTGGGCCAGGAGCCGCCCTACGGCGTCGAGCCCCTGCTGCCCAAGGCGGTGGTCTTTGCCCTCGTGATGCTGGGGGCCATGACCGCCATGGGCCTGTACCAGCGCAACCTCCGCGAGGGCCTGGGTGGGGTGCTCATCCGCCTCGGCCTGAGCGCCTTGTTGGCCCTGGTGGCCATGTCGGTGCTCTTCTACGTCTTTCCCGGCCTGTTCCTGGGTCGCGGGGCCTTCGGCCTGGCCTACCTGGTGGCCCTGCTGGGCCTGGCCCTGGTGCGGGCCGTTTTCCTTCAGGTGGCGGACCTGGAGGCCCTGCAGCGGCGGGTGCTGGTGCTGGGGGCCGGCCCCCGGGCCGCGGAGATCGCCAAGCGGCTGCGCCGCAAGGCCGACCGGCGGGGTTGCCACATCGTGGGCTATGTGCACGTGGCCGGCGAGCGCGATGCGGTGGACCCGCAGAAGGTCATCCGTCACGACGTGCCGCTGCTGGAGCTGGCCCGGCGCATGCAGATCGACGAGATCGTGGTCGCTGTCCAGGACCGGCGCAAGAACTTTCCCTTGCATGAGATCCTGGACTGCCGCATGAGCGGCATCGAGGTGCTGGACCTCTTGAGCTTCTTCGAGCGGCAGCTGCGCCGGGTGGAGCTGGATCTGATGCAGCCCAGCTGGCTGATCTTCTCCGACGGTTTCCGCTACGGCCTGTGGCGGGCGGTGAGCAAGCGGCTCTTCGATGTGGTGGTGAGCGCCGCCCTGCTGCTGCTGCTGTGGCCGGTGATGCTGGTGGCGGCCCTGGCCATCTACCTGGAGACGGGCCGCCCCATCCTCTACCGGCAGGTCCGCGTGGGCGAGCACTGGCGCCCCTTCCAGCTGCTCAAGTTCCGCAGCATGGTCCAGGATGCCGAGGCGGACGGCCGTGCCCGCTGGGCCGCCCCGGGTGACAGCCGCGTCACCCGCGTGGGGCGCTTCCTGCGCCGCTCGCGCATCGACGAGCTGCCGCAGCTCGTCAACGTGCTGCGGGGGGACATGAGCTTCGTCGGGCCGCGGCCGGAGCGGCCGGAGTTCGTCGAGCGCCTGGCCCGTGAGATCCCCTATTACGCCGAGCGCAATCGCGTCAAGCCGGGCATCACCGGCTGGGCGCAGGTTTGCTACCCTTATGGTGCATCGGAGGAGGACGCCGCCCGCAAGCTTCAGTATGACCTGTACTACGTCAAGAACTACAGCCTCTTCCTGGATTTGCTGATCCTCCTCCAGACCGCGGAGGTGGTGCTGTGGGGCAGGGGCGCGC
>WFXX01000053.1 GCA_015490395.1 Gammaproteobacteria bacterium
GGGCGGGACCCCGGGCGGGATCTCTGGCACGCCGACGGGATCGGCCTCCCGGAAAAGGAGGAAGCGGGATCGGGCCAGGCCGCGCCCGGGCTCGCTGATGTAGAGCTGCCAGACCAGCTCCGGCCCCAGGTACTGGACCTGGACGCGCACCTTCCGCAGAACCCGGCGCAGACCGTAGCTGACCGGCCGGTCGCCCTCGTTGCGGATGACACGCCGCGTGACATCGGTGCTGGTCACTTCCGAGACGTCACGCTGCCGTATGGTCACCGTGCGCCTGATCCGCTCCGAGGCGCGGCCGGTGGTCTCCTTCAGGCGGCGCGCCCTGGTCTCCGTGGCCCGCCGGACGGAGACCGCGAAGCCGGCATCCAGCGAGGCGCCGACCTGCACCACGCCGGCGCCCCCGGAGGCCGAGGCCGACATCCCCACGGAGAGATCGTTCTGCGTCATCGCGTTGATCTTGTCGACGATCGCATCCGTCAGCTTCTCCTCCTGGGCCCGCTCGCTGACGATCTCCAGGCCCTGCTCGTCGATCTCCTCCCGGATTTGGCGCCGGGCCGACTCGATGACCACCACCAGCGTCTCGAGGGGCGCCACGGTGAAGGCGTGCGCGATGGGCCCGACACCCTCCTCCACGTCGAAGAAGAGCTGGCGGCAGAGATGGGCGATCCCGATGGGGGAGAGGGCCTGGCGGAGCCGGGGGCCGAGGGGCAGCGACGCGGGAGGCAGGTCAGCCAGGCGCTCCCGGAAGCGCGCCGGGTCACCCGCAGCCGCCGCCACGGCCTGGGACAGGCTCTGCGCGTGCCGGCCCACCGCCCGCTCGTCGATGCGCAGCTGCCCCGCCGTCAGGGTGGGAGCGAAGGAGAGGGCCGTCGCGCCGGAGCCCAGCCCGGCCGGCAGATCCTCCCGGGCAACAGGGCCGAGGCGCAGCCCCGGGTGGGCCGCGGGCGCGGCAGGTGCCGCCTCCTCAGGGCCCTCGCTGCCAACGGGGCCGCGCCCCGCCAGCCGGCCGAGGGCGCGAAATCGCGCCCAGCGCTCCAGCAGGGAACGGACCGGCTGCCCGCGGCGCCCTCCCTCAGCGGACGGCTCGCCGGCGGCGGCACGGGACGCCAAGCGCCCGGGCCGTCAGCTGGATGGCGAGCCAGGATCTCCATCGCAGGAGGAGAGGCTCGTAGACGGCGTAGGTGACCGTTCCGTAGGCGTCCGAGAAACGCCGCAGCGTGGTGGCCATGGCCGGCACCTCCCTGTGCCCGTCTCGCCATGTCAAGGGATGTCAAGGGCTGCCCCGGGGATGCCAGACCCCGGGGCGGCCTGTCAACCGGCGCGCCCGGCCCCGGATCGGCGCCCGCAAGCTCTGGCGCTATTGGAACTCGGCGATCACCGGGGCGTGGTCCGAGGGCCTGGGCAGGGCCCGGGGGCCGCGGTCGATGCGGCAGGCGGTGCAGCGCTCGCACAGGGGGGCAGAGGCCAGGATGTGGTCGATGCGCAGGCCGAGGTCCCGCTGGAAGGCGCGCATGCGGTAGTCCCACCAGGTGAAGGGGCTGCCCTCCTGGGGGAAGAGACGGTAGGTGTCGCACAAGCCGAGGGCCAGGAGGCGGCGGAAGCGCTCCCGCTCGGGCCCGGAGCACATGATGCGCCCGGTCCAGACCAAGGGGTCGTGCACGTCCTCGTCGGCGGGGGCGACGTTGAAGTCACCTAAGACCACCAGACGGGGATGGCGGGTCAGCTCATTCCGCAGCCAAGCCTCCAGGGCCTCCAGCCAGCGGAGCTTGAGGCGGTACTTGTCCGAGCCCACCCGCTCGCCGTTGGGCACGTAGACGTTGACCACCCGCAGGGCGCGGACCCCCTCCCCGTAAGTGGCGGCGACGAGGCGCCGGCCCCCGTCCTCCTCCCCGGGCAGGTCGCACCAGACCTGCCGCGGCGGGGTGCGGCTGAGCAGGGCCACGCCGTTGTAGCCGGCCTGGCCGGCGTGGGCTGCATGGTAGCCCAGGGCCTCCAGCTCCTCCCGGGGGAAGGCCTCGTCCGGGACCTTGGTCTCCTGCAGGCCCACGAGGTCCGGTGCCTGCGCCCGCAGCCAGTCCAGCACCTGGGGCAGGCGCACCCGCAAGGAGTTCACGTTCCAGGTGGCGACCCGCACCACAGGGCGGCTCGGCTCATCCCGATCCGTCTTCCTTGGCCACGCCCTCCGGGGCGGCGGCTGCGACATCGTCCCCCCGCAGGGTGCGCCGCAGCACCAGATAGCCAGCCACGGCCGAGAGGAAGGACCCCAGCAGGATCCCCACGCGCTCGTCCACCACCGCCGTGTGCCCCTCTGCCTCCGCAAAAGCCAGGCTGCCAATGAACAGGCTCATGGTGAAGCCGATACCGCATAGAAGGGCAGCCCCATAGACCTGCGCCCAGCTCGTGCCCGGCGGAAGTGCCGCCCAGGAAGCCCTCACGGCGACCCAGCTGCCCAGGAAGACACCGAGCTGCTTGCCGAGGAACAGGCCCAGCGCCACCCCCAGCGGCACGGGGTGCAGGAGATCCGTCAACGCCATGCCCTCCAGGGACAAGCCCGCATTGGCGAAGGCGAACACGGGCAGGACCACGTAGGCCACCGTGGGGTGGAGGTCGTGCTCTAGACGCTCGAGCACCGTCAGCTGCTCCCCGGGGGGCGGACGCAGTGGAATGAACAAGGCGGTGACCACCCCGGCCAAGGTGGCGTGCACGCCCGACTTGAGCACCGCGACCCAGAGCACCAGCCCCAGCAGAAGGTAGGGCGGCAGGGCGGTGACCCCGCGCCAGTGCAGCACGGCCAGCCCTGCCACCACCGCGGCCGCCACAGCCAACGAACTCATGGACAAATCCGCGGTGTAGAACAGGGCGATGATCACCACCGCCCCCAAATCGTCCAGGATGGCCAAGGCCAGGAGGAAGAGCTTCAGGCCTGCGGGCACCCGCGGCCCAAGCATGGCCAGGACCCCCACGGCGAAGGCGATGTCAGTGGCCGTGGGGATGGCCCAGCCCCGCAGGGCGTAGGGGTCGCCCCAGTTGATGGCCACGTAGATCAGGGCGGGCACCCCCATGCCTCCAACGGCGGCGGCTGCGGGCAGCACCGCCCGGCGGCGGTTGCGCAGCTGCCCCTTGAGCCACTCGCGCTTGAGCTCCAGCCCCACCAAGAAGAAGAACAGGGCCATGAGCCCATCGTTGATCCATAGGTGCAGGGGCTTCTCCAGCACGAATTCGGCCACCCGCACCCCGATCGGCAGCTCCAATAGCCCCTCGTAGAAGGGCCGCAAGGGGCTGTTGGCCGCTATCAAGGCCAGGGCCGCGGCACCCAGCAGCAAGAAGCCGCCGGCGGCCTCGTGGCGCAAGAACTCGCGCAGTAGGTGTAGCATCGCTCAGCCGCCAATTCCGCTGTGGCGCAACAGAGGCTCGATAGAGGGTTCCCGGCCGCGGAAGGCCACGAACAGCTCCATCGGGTCCTGGGAGCCACCCTGTTCCAAAATGGTATGCAGGAAGCGCAAGCCCGTCTCCCGGTTAAAGAGGCCCTCTTCCTCGAAGGCGCTGAAGGCATCGGCCGAGAGGACCTCGGCCCACTTGTAGCTGTAGTAGCCTGCGGCATAGCCGCCGGCGAAGATGTGGGCAAAGCTGTGGGGGAAGCGGTGGAAGGAGGGCGGGCGCATCACCGCCACCTCTTGGCGCACCTCCTCCAGAATCTCATCGATGCGCGGGCCACGCCGCGGGTCGTACTCCAGGTGCAGGCGCAGGTCGAAGAGGGCGAACTCGAGCTGGCGCACCATCTGCATCCCGGCCTGAAAACCCCGGGCAGCCAGCAGGCGGTCCAGCAGCGCCTGGGGCAAGGGCTCGCCGGTCTCGTGGTGACCGCTGATGAGATCCAGGGCCTCCCGCTGCCAGCACCAGTTCTCCATGAACTGCGAGGGCAGCTCCACCGCGTCCCAAGGCACGCCGGCGATGCCGGCCACCGCAGGGTGGTCCACGGTGGTGAGCATGTGGTGCAGGCCGTGCCCGAACTCGTGGAAGAGGGTCAGCACCTCCTCGTGGGTCAGCAGCGCGGGCCGCCCGTCCACGGGAGGGGTGAAGTTGCAGGTGAGGAAGGCGACGGGATGCTGCAGCCCCTCCCGGGTACGGCGGCGGCGGAGGCACTCGTCCATCCAGGCCCCGCCCCGCTTGTGGGGGCGGGCGTAGAGGTCCAGGTAGAAGCCGCCGCGCAAGGCCCCGGTGCCGTCCACGATCTCGTAGAAGCGCACGTCCGGGTGCCAGACATCCACCCCCTCCCGGGGCCGGACCTCCACGCCGTAGAGGCGACGCACGATCTCGAACATCCCCTCCAGGACCCGCGGCAGGGGGAAGTAGGGGCGCAGCGCCTCCTGGGAGAGGGCGTAGCGCTCCTGGCGCAGCCGCTCGGAGCAGTAGGGCACGTCCCAGGCCTCCAGCTCCTCGATGCCGCAGCGCTCGGCGGCGAAGCGGCGCAGCTCCTCCAGCTCCCGGCGGGCCTGGTCCAGGGAGCGCCGGGCCAGCTGACGGAGGAAGTCCAGGACCTGCTCCGGGGAGGCGGCCATGCGCGGCACCAAGGCGTAGTCGGCGTAGCTGCGGTAGCCCAGGAGCCGGGCGGCCTCGTGCCGCAGGGCCAGGATGCGCTCCATCAGCGGCCCGTTGTCCCAGCGCCCGGCGTGGGGACCGGCATCCGAGGCCCGGGTGACGTAGGCCTCGTAGATCTCCCGGCGCAGGGAGCGGTCCTCGCAATAGGTGATCACCGGCAGGTAGGCGGGCAGCTCCAGGGTGAGCAGCCAGCCGTCCAGGCCCCGCTGCCTGGCCTGCTGGGCCAGCAGGGCCAGGGCGCTCTCGGGCAGGCCGGCCAAGGCGGCCCGGTCGGCGATCCGCTTGGTCCAGGCCTGGGTGGCATCGAGCAGGTTCTCCTCGAAGCGGGCCCCCAGGGTGGCCAGCTCCTGCATGATGGCCTTGAAGCGCTCCTTGTCGGGGCCGTCCAGCTCCACGCCGGCCAGGCGGAAATCGCGCAAGGCGTTCTCCACCACGCGCCGCTGCGCCCGGTCCAGGGCCTGCCACTGGGGCCCCTCGGCCAAGGCCCGCCAAGCCCGGTAAAGGCGCTCATCCTGACCCAGCTCGGTCTGGTAGGCGGTGAGTCTGGGCAAGCAGGCGTTGTAGGCGGCCCGCAGGGGCTCGCTGTCCATCACCGCGTGCAGGTGCGCCACCGGGGTCCAGGCCCGCTCCAGCCGCTCCTCCAGGTCCTCCAGGGGCTCCACCAGCCCCTCCCAGGTGCCCGGGGCCTGCGCCAGCAGCTCTTCCAGGCGCCGACGGTTCTCGGCCAGCACCTGGTCCACCGCCGGCTCCACGTGCTCGGGGCGGATGCGGGAGAAGGCCGGCAGTCCTCGCGTCTCCAGCAACGGATTGCTCACAGCGCGCTCCTCGGCCTCGGCCCGCCGCGGGCCGCGGCGGGCCAGCATAGCAGCCTCAGCCCCCTGGGGTCCTCCCCGCCTCCAGGGCCGCCAAGGCCGCGTCCATATGGCGGGCCCAGCCTCGATTGGCCAGGGGGCTAGCCGGGCTGGGGTGGGGCACCGTCCCCACCCCAAGCCCCATCCCGGACAAGGCCGCGCGGGCCCGATCGGCGGCGAAGCGGCCCACCCCCAAGACGACGGAAGCCCCTAGAGCCCGCACCGCCCGGCGCAAGGCCGCATCGCAGGCCTCGAACAGGGGCGCGCGCTCGGGGGCCGGCAGCCGGTCCGGGGTGCGATTGCGCCCGCTGGCCTCCAGGAAGCACAGGGGGCAGTAGTTGAGCACGAAGAAGCGGGCGAAGAAAGCCTCCGGGGTGCCGAAGCGCTCCCGGGCCCAGCCCCAGAGGCGCTGGCCGCTGACCTCCCGCCGCCGGCAGGCGAAGCCCAGCACCGGCCGCTCGGGGTGCTCCCGAGGGGGACGCCCCACCGGGGCCTCGATGCCCAACCACTGCCGCACCATCACCACGTCCCCGAAGGGCACCCCGGTCTGGGCCATGCCAAAGGGCCCCGGGTTCATGCCCAGCAGCACCACCGCCTTGGGCGCCCCGCCGTAGCGGCGCAGGTAGGCCCGATGAGGGGCCCAGGCATAATCCAGCGGGTTGTAGACGTAGGCCACAGGGGGACCGAAGCTCAGTCCGCCCACCTCCCGGGCCAGGCGTCGGGCGATGCGGGTCAGCTCCATAGGACGCGCTCCGCGGGGACCGGAAGGTGCGATTGTAGCGGGATTGTCTGCCGGGCCGAGGGGCGCTAGCTTGGGGACATGGAGCGACATCTGCACGGCCGGGACGGCCGGCCCCTGAAGGGCCGGGGGGCCACGGCCAACCCCGCGCCCCGCTACGAGGCGGTGCGGGTGGAGGCCCCGGAGGCCCCCGACGGCTGGGCCCTGGACCCCGATCCGGACGGCGGCCTGGATCAGGGGCCGGGGCGGCTGCGCACCGTGCTGGGGGTGGATACCTCCCGCACGGTCATCACCCGCAACCGCTCACCGGATGTGCCCTTCGACCGCTCGATCAACCCCTATCGGGGCTGCGAGCACGGCTGCGTCTACTGCTTCGCCCGCCCCACCCACGCCTACCTGGGCCTCTCTCCCGGGCTGGACTTCGAGGCGCGGATCTTCCACAAGCCTCGGGCCCCGGAGCTGCTGGAGCGGGAGCTGGCCCGCCCCGGCTACCGCTGCGCCCCCCTGGCGCTGGGGATCAACACCGACGCCTACCAGCCGGTGGAGCGGCACCTGGGCCTGACCCGCCGCATCCTGGAGGTGCTCAGCGCCTGGAACCACCCGGTGACCCTGGTCACCAAGTCGGCCCTGGTGGAGCGGGACCTGGACCTGCTGGCGGACATGGCCCGCCGGCGTCTGGTGCACGTGGCCTTCTCCGTCACCACCCTGGACCGGGAGCTGGCCCGCACCCTGGAGCCGCGGGCCACCGCCCCCGGGCGGCGCCTGGAGGCCCTGGCGCGGCTGGCCGGGGCGGGGGTGCCCGTGGGGGTGATGGTCGCCCCCCTGATCCCAGCGCTCACCGATGGGGAGCTGGAGGCCATCCTGACCCGGGCCCGGGAGGCGGGGGCGGCCTTCGCCGGCTACGTGCTGCTGCGCCTGCCCCACGAGGTCAAGGGGCTGTTTCAGGGCTGGCTCGAGACCCACCGGCCCCTGCAGGCCAGCAGGGTCATGGCCCTGCTGCGGGCCTGCCGGGGCGGGCGGGACTACGAGGCCCGCTTCGGCGCCCGCATGGAGGGCACCGGGCCCTACGCCGCGCTGCTGCGACGCCGCTTCGAGCTGGCCGCCCGGCGCCTGGGCTACCGCGCCCCCCCACCGCTCGAGGCCTCCCGCTTCGGCCCACCGCGCGCCTCCGGGAAGCAGCTGGAGCTCTTCGATCCCGCGACGGAAGGCTGAGGAGAGGGACGCTGGTGCACAATAGGGGCGGCCGTCATCCCGAGAGGTCCCGACGGCATGGGCGGGCAGGAGCGAGCGGCACCCACGCAGCGGGGTCGAGGGGGCGGCGGGCGGCGCGCGCCGGCCCGCATCCGCTCCTTCGACTTCCCGCCGGGCATGGCGCTGGGGGACCGCTACGAGATCGTCCAGTACCTGGGCGCCGGGTGGGAGGGCGAGGTCTACCTGGTGCGCGAGCGGGCCACGGGCATCGAGCGCACCGCCAAGTTCTTCTATCCCCAGCGCAACGTGCGGGACCGGGCGGCCATCTTCTATGCCAAGAAGCTGCACCGGCTGCGTCAATGTCCCATCGTCATCCAGTACTGCGCGCGGGACCGCATCGACTTCCACGGCGTCCCCGTGACCTTCCTGATCTCGGAGTACGTGGAGGGGGAGCTGCTCTCGAGCTTCCTTCAGCGCCAGCCGGGAGGCCGGCTCAGCCCCTTCCAGGCCGTGCACCTGCTCCATGCCCTGGCCCGCGGCATCGAGTGCATCCACGCCCAGGGCGAGTACCACGGGGACCTGCACACGGACAACATCATGGTGCAGCGCTTCGGCCTGGGCTTCGAGATCAAGCTGCTGGACATGTTCCACTGGGGGGCGCCGCGGGCCGAGCACATCCATGCCGACGTGCTGGACCTGGTGCGCATCTTCTACGACGCCCTGGGGGGACGGGCCCACTACCGACGCCAGCCGCCGGAGGTCAAGGCCATCTGCTGCGGCCTGCAGCGCGGCCGGATCCTACGCAAGTTTCGCACCGCGGGGCAGCTGCGCCAGTACCTGGAGA
>WFXX01000054.1 GCA_015490395.1 Gammaproteobacteria bacterium
ACCCCGGTGAGACCCACCAGGAAGCCCACCAGCAGTCCCGCCAGGGTGTAGACCAACATGGCTCCCGCTGCTTCAAGCTGCTGCCTGAGCGTCGCCCTGGGTGGTAGGCTCGGCTCGATCCCAGCCCGCAAGGCCACGCCAGCTAATGTACCAACCTTGTCATATCATGAAAAATAATATAATCTTCTAGATAAATCATCATTGAATATATCATGCGCCTTCAGCAGCTCCGCTATATCCGCGAGGTGGTTCGCCAGGGCTTCAACGTCTCGGCAGCCGCCGAGGCCCTGCACGCCGCCCAACCGGGGGTGAGCAGCCAGATCCAGGCCCTGGAGCGGGAGCTGGGGGTGCGCATATTCGAGCGCAAGGGCAAGCGCCTGACGGGACTGACCCGCCCGGGCCAGATCATCGCCGAGGCCGCCGAGCGGGTGCTGCGGGAGGTGGAGAACATCCGCCGGGTGGGGGCTGAGTTCTCCAACGAGCGCGCTGGGACGCTATCCATCGCCACCACCCACACCCAGGCCCGCTACGTGCTGCCGCCGGTGATCAAGACCTTCACCGAGCGCTACCCGGAGGTGCGCCTGGACATCCGCCAGGGCAATCCGGTGCAGGTCTCGCAGATGGCGGTGCGAGGGGAGGCGGACTTGGCCATCGCCACCGAGGCCATCGAGCGTTTCGAGGAGCTGGTCATGCTCCCCTGCTATCAGTGGAACCGATGCGTGGTGGTGCCCCCCGGTCACCCCCTGACCCGGGAGAGGCCGTTGACCTTGGAAGCCATCGCCCGCCACCCCATCATCACCTACGACTTCGCCTTCACGGGCCGGTCCAAGATCAATCAGGCTTTCGAGGCCCGGGGGCTGGAGCCCAACGTGGTGCTGACGGCCATCGACTCCGACGTGATCAAGACCTACGTGGAGCTGGGTCTAGGGGTGGGAATCCTGGCCAAGATGGCCTACGATCCGCAGCGTGACGCCCCGTTGGTCGCCCTAGATGCCTCCCATCTCTTCGAGCCCAGCACCACCCGCATCGGCATCCGGCGGGGTAGCTACCTGCGTGGCTTCGTCTACGGCTTCATCGAGCTCTTCGCCCCCCACCTGACCCGCCAGGCGGTGGATGCGGCCATGCAGGCGGGGCTGCGCCGCTGAGCTGGGCCGCGGCTGGACGTGGACACCTGGCGGGCCGGCCCGTATCCTCCGCCCCCCGGGACGCCATGGAGCACGCGAGGAGGAAGGATGTCATGAGCCTGGCCGAGACCGCCCGCCGGGTGGCCGATGCCGCCCCCTTCCAGCGCTTCATCGTGGGGGTGATCGTGCTCAACGGGGCCGTGGTGGGCATGGAGACCTATCCGGCGGTGGAGGCCCGCTGGGGCGGGCTGCTGGAGCTGCTCAACCGCCTCTGCCTGGCCATCTTCACCGTGGAGATTGCCATTCGCTTGGCCGCCTACGGCACGCGGCCCTGGCGCTTCTTCCGAGACGGCTGGAACGTCTTCGACTTCGTGGTGGTGGGGGCCGCCTACCTACCGGGTCTGGCGGAGCAGGGCACCCTGCTGCGCCTGGTGCGGCTGCTGCGGGTGCTGCGGCTGCTGAGCGCCGTGCCCAGCCTGCAGGTGATGGTCTCGGCCCTGGTGCGGAGCATCCCGCGCATCGGCCAGATGGCCCTCCTGGCCGGGCTGCTGTTCTACATCTACGCTGTGGCCGGCACCTCCCTGTTCGGCGAGCACGATCCCCAGCACTGGGGCAGCCTGCACGTGTCCCTGCTGAGCCTCTTTCGCACGCTGACCCTGGAGGACTGGACGGACCTGATGTACACAGCCATGGAGCGCTATCCCTGGGCCTGGGCCTACTTCGTCAGCTTCGTGCTCCTGGCCACCTTCATCATTTTCAACATGCTCATCGGGATCATCCTCAACAGCCTGGAGGAGGCCCGGGCCCAGATCCACGAGGAGCAGATCGCCGCCGCGGGGACCCGCGACCTCGACCAGGAGCTGCAGCGGGCCAAGGAGGCGCTGGCGGCCTTGGAGCGGGCCTTGGAGCGGCACCGCCACCGCTATGGGGAGGAGCGCGACGGCTGAGCGGCTCCTTCTTCAACGGACGTAGATCACTACCTCCTCGGAGACCAGCGGGGGCTGGTGCGGCCGGTGGCGGTGGTCGCCGAAGATCAGGCGCAGGGTGTGCCGCCCCGGCTCCAGGGTGAGGGTGACCTCGGTCTGGCCGGCGCCGAAGTGGCGCACCGTTTCCCCGAGGGGACGGTCCAATGGGGGAAGTTCCCCATCCACCAGCAGGTGGTGGTGGCCGGTGAAGGGCCGCTCCACGCCGGCGGGGGCCACGCCCATGCCCTGGAGGCCGAATTTGACGGTGAAGGTCCGGGGCACGGTCTCCCCGTGGGCGGGGGCGATGATGTAGATCCGGGCACCTTCCCGGGCCGGCGAGGGGACCTCCTTCGCTTCCGGCTCGGCCCCGGCTCCGGCCCAGGGGGCCAGACTGGCCAGGGCCCCCGCGACGAGGGCAGCAGTGCTCCGGCGCATGGCGGCGTGCCTCCGTGACAGGGATGCCCGGACAGGGATCCTAGGCCCGGTGCGGGTCGCCGATCAAGGGGCTCAGCCTGCGGCGCGGGCCTCAGGGGGCTCAGCCGGGGCGCTGTAGCCGCACTCCTTGCGGGGGCAGACCTTCTCGGCGCCACGGCGCTTGGTGGTCTTGAGGGTAAGGAGCTCCCAGCCGCACTGGGGGCAGGGCTCAGGGATGGGCTCGTTCCAGACCGCGTAATCGCACTGCGGATAGGTGGAGCAGGAGAAGAACACCCTGCCCCGCCGGGAGCGCCGCTCCAGGAGGGTGCCCTGGTGGCAGGCGGGGCAGGTCACGCCAGTGTCCCGGGGCTTCTCCAGGGGCTCCACGAAGCGGCACTTAGGGTAGGCGCTGCAGCCGATGAAGCGGCCGTATCGGCTCTGGCGGATCACCAGATCGGCGCCGCACTCGGGGCACCGGCGCCCCTCCACCACCTGGGGGCCCTCCTTGGCGGCGGCCTCCTCCTCGCCCTCGTCCAAGCTGCGGGTGTAACCGCACTCGGGATAGCCGGTGCAGCCCACGAAGCGGCCCCGCCGGCCCAGGCGCACCACCAGGGGCTTGCCGCACTCGGGGCAGCGCTCCTCCAGCTGCTCCTGGGTCACGTCCCGGCGGGAGACATTGCGCTCGGTCTCCTCCACCTGTCCCTTGAAGGGCCTCCAGAAGCGCTCCAGCAACGGGATCCATTGCTCCTCGCCCCGGGCCACCGCGTCCAGCTCGTCCTCCAGGTGCGCTGTGAAGGCGTAGTCGACGTACTGCGGGAAATAGGTGGTGAGGAAGCGGTTGACGATGCGCCCGACGTCCGTGGGACGGAAACGCCGCCTCTCCAGGGTGACGTAGCCGCGCTGCTGCAGGGTCTGGATGATGGTGGCGTAGGTGGAGGGGCGCCCGATACCGTACTCCTCCAGGGCCTTGACCAGGGTGGCCTCGCTGTAGCGGGGAGGGGGCTCGGTGAAGTGTTGCTCCGGGCGGATGCGCACCAGCATCAGGGGCTCGCCCTCCTCCAGAGGCGGTAGACGACGCTCCTCGGCCCGCTCCTTCTCCTTGGCCTCGTCCATGCCCTCCTGATAGACGGCCATGAAGCCTGGCTTGACCACGGTGGAGCCGGTGGCCCGGAACAGATGCCGGCCTTTCGGGTCGGCGGCCAGGTCCACGCTCACGGTGTCCAGCACCGCCGGGGCCATCTGGCAGGCCACGGCCCGACGCCAGATGAGCTCGTAGAGCTTGCGCTGGTCGGCGGTCAGGTGGGGCGCCACCTCCTCGGGGGCGCGGGCCGCGGAGGTGGGCCGGATGGCCTCGTGGGCCTCCTGAGCGTTCTTGGACTTGGCCTTGTAGACGTTGGGTCTCGGGGGCAGGGCCTCCTTCCCGAAGCGCTCGGCGATGACTTGGCGCAGCTCCTCCACGGCCTCCTGGGCCAGGTTCACCGAGTCGGTGCGCATGTAGGTGATGAGGCCCACGGAGGTGCCGCCGATGTCCACCCCCTCGTAGAGCTGCTGGGCCACGCGCATGGTGCGGCTGGCGCTGAAGCCCAGCTTGCGGGAGGCCTCCTGCTGCAGGGTGGAGGTGGTGAAGGGGGGCGGGGGATTGCGGCGGCGCTTCTTGCGCTCGATGCGCAGCACCCGCAGCCGCCCGCCGGCGGCCTCCTTGAGGCGGGCCACGGCCTCCCGGGCCTTGGCCTCGCTGTCCAGGTCAAACGGTTCCAGGCGGCGCCCGTCCAGCTGGACCAGCTTGGCGCTGAAGCGCTCCCGCCCCTTGCCCAGGTCGGCCTCGACGGTCCAGTACTCCCGGGGCTGGAAGCGCTCGATCTCCTCCTCGCGCTCGACGATCAGGCGCAGGGCCGGGCTCTGGACCCGGCCGGCGGAGAGCCCGGGGCGGACCTTCTTCCACAGCAGGGGGGAGAGGTTGAAGCCCACCAAGTAGTCCAGGGCCCGGCGCGCCTGCTGGGCGTTGACCAGGTCCATGGACAGCTCCCGCGGGTGGGCCATGGCCTCGCGGATGGCCGATTGGGTGATCTCGTGGAAGACCACCCGGTGCACCGGCTTGGCGTCCAGCACGTCCCGCTCGCGCAGGATCTCGGTCAGGTGCCAGGAGATGGCCTCGCCCTCACGGTCAGGGTCGGTAGCCAGGTACAGGTCCTCGGCGCGGGCGAGGGCCTTGGCGATGGCCTCCACGTGCTTCCTGTTCTTGTCGATGAGCTGGTATCGCATCCGGAAGCCGTGCTCCGGATCCACCGCCCCCTCCTTGGGCACCAGGTCGCGCACGTGGCCGTAGGAGGCCAGCACCTCGAAGTCCTTGCCCAGGTACTTCTTGATGGTGCGGGCCTTGGCGGGTGACTCGACGATGACGAGGTGCCTGGCCATGGCGTGCGGCGGCTCAGTGCAGGGCCACGGGCCCGGCCTCGAAGACCAGGTCCTGCATCCAGGCGAAGGCCGCCTCCTTGCCCGGCTGGTTGAACAGCACCATGAGCACCACCCACTTCAGGTCCGTCAGGGTGATCTCCGGCGTCTCCAGGGCCATCACCCGGTCGATGACCAGCTCCCGGCTGGCCGGGTCCAGCACGCCGATGCGCTCCAGGAACAGCAGGAAGCCGCGGCACTCGGCGTCCAGGCGCTCGCACTCGCGGGCGGTGAAGACGCGCACCGCCCGCTGCCCGGCCTCGCCCGGGCCCAGGCGCAGGCTCTCCCGGGAGGCGCTCAGCCCTTCCAGCCAGGCGAAGGCCTTGTCGATCTCCATCTCGGGGAAGCCCGCCCGCAGGAGCTCGGCCTTGAGGGAGGCCTGGTCGTGGCTCTCGTCGAGCTCGCCCTCCATGTAGTTCTCCAGCAGGTACATGAGGATGTCCAGGACGTTCTCTTTCATCGGGGACGGGGCCTCATTCAGCTGACGCGGTGGTACAGGCCGCCGGGGACGGGCTCGACGAGGCCATGCAGCTCCAGGAGGGCCAGCATGGAGGAAACCTCATCGGCCGTCAATCCGGTGCGCTCCACCACTGTATCGGCCGCGGCGGGCTCGAACCCGAGGGCCTCCAGCACCCGGCGGGCCGGCTCCGGGAGCCCGTCGGGCTCGCCCTCCGGGTCCCCTCCTCTGCTCAGAGGCCCGGAGGCGGCACCGGGTTCCCCGGACGTGGGAGGGC
>WFXX01000055.1 GCA_015490395.1 Gammaproteobacteria bacterium
GGGGCGGTGCTGGGGGGCACGGCGGGCTTGGCCACGGCCGAGGAGGCTCGGGAGCGGGTCATGGAGGACTTCCGCGCCAAGTCTCTGCGCAACCGCGCCGTGCGGCCCGGGAATCTGGCCTGCGGCTTCCTGTTCTTCCCGGCGGAGGCGGGTCGGGCCCGAAGCCTGCGCCTGCAGCTGGTGGAGGAGGGGACGGGTCGGCGGCACGCCCTCACCTTTCCCCTGCGCTGAGGCCCTGGGACGCGGCCCGGCGCAGGATGGCGGCCAGCCAGGCGGCTGCGGTCCCCGCCGCCTCCCGGGCGCGGGGGCCCAGGAGGATCCCCAGGTGGGAGACCCCCCGCAGGAGAACCAGATCGGCCCCCAGGCGCCGGGCCGCATGCGCCACCGCCTCGGCGGGCACGAAGTGGTCGGCCTCCCCGTGCACCACCAGGGTCGGCACCGGGGTTAGCGCCACGGGCACCCCTGCGTGAGCCGCCTCCAGCACGGCCCCCGACTCATCCCGCCAGCGGCGTAGGGCCCAGCGGGCCACCCAGGCCGGGGCCTCGGCCAAGGCCCGGCGGGTGCCCTCCAGGGAGGCTTCGGTGGACCAGCGTACCACCCGGGGGAAGCGTCGCCGTTGGCCGGGCGCCGGCCAGCCAGGGGTGCCTGCGGGGGGCACGGGGCAGACGGCCACCACCGCCTCGGCCGCCGCTGCGGCCCGCAGGGCCAGCAGGCCGCCCAGGCTGGCCCCCAGCACCGCCCGCGGGCGGGACAGGGTCGCCAGGGCCCGGCGCACCTGGGCCTCGTAGTCCTCCAGGCGCGTGGCAGCAGGCCCCCCCGGGGCCGGCTGTAGGCTGAGGGGGCGGGGGTCCAGGCCGGCGGCCCGCAGCACCGGACGCCACAGCCGCCACTCCCAGACGTCGCCGCCGGCGCCGTGTACCAGCAGCACCGGGCGGAGGCGACGGGGAGGGCCCACCGGGGCTCAGGCGGTGCCCACGTTGGTGCCGTACGGGGAGCGGTAGTAGTCGCTCTCCTCGGCGGACTGGCGGGTCTCCTCCAGGAGCTGGCGCAGGCGTTGCTCCGCGGTGGCGATCTCCGCGCAGCTGTCACACTGGGGGTTCCCGCAGGGCTGGCGGGTATAGAGCCAGAAATGCACCACGCCAGCCAGGAGTCCGGAGGCGATCTCCCAAGGGTCGGCGTCCGGGTGCTCCTCCATCAGGCGGTTGCCCAGGGCTACCGCCTGGTCCGCCGCCGTGTCGAAGACGGAGGCCTCGTGCTCGCTGCTCATGGTGGGAAGCCTGTCGCTCGCGTGCCTGCCCCCCATTATAGCGGCCCGGGGGCCAGCAACCCCCTGGACTATGAGCCTGTCGGCAGCAGCCAGATGCGGCCGTGGTCGGTGCCCTCGGTCACCGGGATCCGGGCCACCACCTCGTGTCCGGCCGGATCCACCACCTGCAGGGTGCCGGAGGCCACGTCGGCGGCCAGCAGGGCCCGGGTGGCGCCTCCCTCGGCCAGCACCGCCACCGAGTCCACCGCGCCCAGGGGCAGCTCCTCGGGATGGGTGAGCCGGGGCAGGCGGGTGAGGTCGAAGGCCAGAAGCAGGCCCTGCTTGAGGTGTGCCTGCTGGGCCTCGTTGCCCGAGCGGCCGAGGGTGAAGTAGAGGCGGGTGCCCTCGGCGTTGAAGAAGTACTTGCTGAGATAGACGTCGGGCAGCTCTAGGCTCTCGAGCACCTCGCCGCTTTCCGGGTCCATCACCGAGATCCGGGCCCGCACGTGCTCCGGGTCGCTCTTGCGGTCGGCGCCGCGTCCGAAGAGATAGCGCCCGTCCGGGCTGGGGAAGAGGTTGCTGTGGCCCGGGAAGGGGAGGCGGGCCTCAATGCGGTGGGTCAGGGGATCCACCACCGCCACGGTGCCGTAGCCGTTGTTGAGGTTGTAGACCTTGCCGGTGATCGGGGAGTAGGCCAGCCCGTGGGGGAAGGCCCGGTTGGGGATACGGTGCTCCCCGCCCTCCTTGGCGGGCTCGCACAGGTCGATGGTGGCCACCACCCGCAGGTAGGCGTCGGCCTCGGCGGGATCGTTGCCCAGCACCGAGAGGGTGCCGTCCTTGAGGTTGGAGACATAGGCCCGCCGCGGCACCCGGGGGGCCTGGGGCGAGGGGTGGGTGAAGTGGCACTGGTGGTGGCCCCGGCCCACGCACACCGTGGCCAGCCAGCGGGCCTCCGGGCCGTTCGGGTGCTCCACCACTGTCACCGAGGAGCCCGACTCCCCACAATGGAGGCGGTCATTGCCCGTCTCCTGGTCCCCGTCGTTCATGTACCAGGCCCGTCCAGAGCCCGGATCCCGGTACACGTGCGCCGCAAAGGCATCGGCCGGGAAGGCCTCGGCGGCCGTCAGGCGCTTGGTCTTGGGATCCAGGAGCACCGGGCGGGAGGCGGCCGGATCCACCCCCACGAGGATAGGCCGCAGCTCCTGGGGCAGGCCGGTGGGCTCGGCCACCGGGAGGGGCTCCACACGGGCCTCGCCCCCTCGCCAGCGCACCAGGTGGATGCGGCCGGTCCTCCGGTCGCCGCTGTAGTAGGCCAGGGTGAAGTCGGGGATCGGTGGGGCGCTGCTCATGGAAGGGCCGCTCTCTCCACCCGAACGGGCCAAGATTCTTCACTCTAACCCAAAATGCGGGGATGACGGAAGCGTAAAAAGAAGGCCCGTCCCTGGGCCACAGGAGGAGAGCGAGGGAGGGGAAAAGGATTCAGCGGGACCCAGCCTCCTCCGGCGCGGCGGCCCGGCGGCGCATCAGCCCCTGCACCACCGCATCCAGGGCCCGATCGAAGAGGGGCACGTCCTCCACCACCTGGGCGTCCCCCTCGCGCCAGGCCCGGGCTAGGCCCTCGTAGTGAAACTCGGCCACCACCGCGTAGGTGCGGCTGACGAAGACGCACTCCCGGAGCACGTCGCTCTTCCAGGCCAGCTTGCCGCGGCGGGTGCCGTCCGGGGTGCGGAAGCTCATCCAGGTGCCCACCGGCAGCGCCTCCACCCGGGCGAGCCATGCCTCCAGCTCCGGATCCCCCCGCTCGCCCGCGTCCGCTGCGGCCTGGGCCGGGGGCTCCGCCGGAAGGCCTGCCGGATGGTCCGCCGTGGGGGCGGGCTCCGGGGGCTCGCCGGCCAGGTCCAGGGAAGGAGGCTCGGGCGGGCCGGCCTGCTCGGTCTGGTCCAGGAGGCGCTGCACCTCCTCCTCCAGCTCCTCGGGGGCGGCCAGCTCCGGGACAGCGCAGGCCGGGCCCTCGGCCCCGTCCACGGGCGCCAGCTGCTCGGCGTCCACCCCCCGGAGGCTGGCCAGGTGGCAGACATGGAGCGCCTCCACGGCCGCCTCCACGGCCTCGGGCGCTCGCCCTATCGCCTCCAGACCCTCGCGCAGCACCTGGAGCAGGCCCGGAAGGCGACGGGCCAGCTCCTGCCGCTCCTCGGCGGTGGTCTTGGGGCCCACGCTCCAGGCCAAGGTCTCGGCGGCCTCGGCCCGCTCGGGCCACGGCGGGGTGTCCTCGCCGGCCTCCCAGGTGCGGCGCAGCACCTCCCGCCAGGTCTCGTCCAAGAAGCGCCGGGCCACCTCGGGCAGCCGCCGCCCGGCCAGGGCTGCCTCCACCACCTCAGCGGCGCGCAGTACCGCGGTCTCGGCCCGGGCCTTGGCGGCGAGGGCGGCGGCGGCCTCCTGCTCCCGGCGGGCACGCTCCTCGGTGAGATGCCCTTCCAGCTCCTCCAGCACCTGGGCGAAGACGGCCACGTCGTCCTCGAACTCGCGCAGAATCCGCTCCACCCAGCCCTCTAGGTGGGCGAGGAACTGCTCGCCCGCCGGTCCCTCCTCGGCAGAGGCCGCCGCGGCGTGGGCCAGCTCGTTGAGCAGGCGGCGGGCCGGGTGCTGGCGGCTGGAGAAGAAGGCCCGATCCAGAAGGGCCACCTTGACCACGGGAATCTGGAGGCGGGCCAGGAGACCGCGGGCCCGCTCAGGCAGGGCCGGGTCCTCCAGGATGAACTCGAAGATCAGGCCCACGACGTCGATGACGGTGGCCTGTATGGGGTCGAAGGCCCGCCCCTCCAGCCCCAGGGCCTGGGCGATGCCGGCCCGCAGGGCTTCACCGCTGGGCAGGACGGCGGCCGATGCCGTGCCCGGGGTCGATGGCCCCGAGGGCGAGCCCTCGCCCCCCTCCGTCGTGGGGGACGCCAAGGGGGCGCGTTGCAGGC
>WFXX01000056.1 GCA_015490395.1 Gammaproteobacteria bacterium
CTTTCCGAAAGCTCCACGTCTCAGTACCGGCAGGGAAGGCCGCCCGCTGCCCTAAACTATACTGAAAAGCCGTGCCGCCGCCGAGCGGCCCCGAGCCGAGCCGGACCCAGCCCCGGATCGAAGGAGACCGCACCCGTGAGCCACCACGCCGCCGCGCCGCCCCGGGGGGCGCATCCCGGCCAGCCCTTCCGGCTGCACGCCCCCTTCCGCCCCGCCGGCGACCAGCCGGAGGCCATCCGCGCCCTGGTGGACGGGGCCCGCCAGGGGCTGGCCCACCAGACCCTGCTAGGGGTGACCGGCTCGGGCAAGACCTTCACCATCGCCCACGTCATCGCCGAGCTCCAGCGCCCCACCCTGGTGCTGGCCCCCAACAAGACCCTGGCCGCCCAGCTCTACGGGGAGTTCCGGGAGTTCTTCCCGGAGAACGCCGTGGAGTACTTCGTCTCCTACTACGACTATTACCAGCCCGAGGCCTACGTCCCGGCCACGGACACCTACATCGAGAAGGACGCGGCCATCAACGAGCACATCGAGCAGATGCGCCTCTCGGCCACCAAGGCCCTGCTGGAGCGTCGGGACGTGATCATCGTGGCCACGGTCTCGAGCATCTACGGCCTGGGCGACCCTCGCTCCTACCTGGAGATGGTGCTGCACCTGCGCCGGGGGGACCGCATCGACCAGCGGGCCCTGCTGCGGCGCCTGGCCGAGCTGCAGTACAGCCGCAACGACGTGGAGCTGCGCCGGGGCACCTTCCGGGTCCGGGGGGAGGTCATCGACGTCCACCCCGCCGAGAGCGAGGCCGAGGCCCTGCGCATCGAGCTCTTCGACGACGAGGTGGAGGCCCTGAGCCTGTTCGATCCCCTCACCGGCGAGGTCCTGCGCCGCCTGCCCCGCTACACGGTCTACCCCAAGAGCCACTACGTCACCCCCCGGGAGGTGATCCGCCGGGCGGTGCGCGCCATCGAGCGGGAGCTGGAGGAGCGGTTGCGGGAGCTGCGGGACCAGGGCCTGCTCCTGGAGGCCCAGCGCCTGGAGACCCGCACCCGGCTGGACCTGGAGATGCTTCAGGAGCTGGGCCACTGCCCGGGCATCGAGAACTACTCCCGGCACCTCTCCGGGCGGGCCCCGGGCGAGCCCCCGCCCACCTTGTTCGACTACCTGCCCCCGGACGCCCTCCTGGTGGTGGACGAGAGCCACGTCACCATCCCCCAGCTCGGGGCCATGTACCGGGGGGACCGCTCCCGCAAGGAGAACCTGGTCCGCTACGGCTTTCGCCTGCCCTCGGCCCTGGACAACCGGCCGCTGAGGTTCGAGGAGTTCGTGGCCCGCCAGCCCCAGACCCTCTACGTCTCCGCCACCCCCGGGGACTGGGAGCTGGAGCGCTCGGCCCAAGTGGTGGAGCAGGTGGTGCGGCCCACCGGGCTGGTGGACCCGCGCATCGAGGTCCGGCCGGCCACCACCCAGGTGGACGACCTGCTCTCGGAGGTCCGCCGGCGTGCCGCCCGGGGCGAGCGGGTGCTGGTCACCACCCTCACCAAGCGCATGGCCGAGGACCTCACCGAGTACCTGGCCGAGCACGGGGTGCGGGTGCGCTACCTGCACGCCGACATCGACACCGTGGAGCGGGTGGAGATCCTGCGGGACCTGCGCCTGGGGGCCTTCGACTGCCTGGTGGGCATCAACCTGCTGCGCGAGGGGCTGGACCTGCCCGAGGTCTCCCTGGTGGCCATCCTGGATGCGGACAAGGAGGGCTTCCTGCGCTCGGAGCGCTCCCTCATCCAGACCATCGGCCGGGCGGCCCGCAACGCCGCTGGCACCGCCATCCTCTACGCCGACACCGTCACCGGCTCCATGCGCCGGGCCATCGAGGAGACCGAGCGGCGCCGGGCCAAGCAGCTCGCCTACAACCGGGCCCATGGCATCACCCCGCGCACGGTGCGCAAGGCGGTGGCCGACGTCATGGAGGGGGCCCGGGAGGAGCCCCGGGCCGGACGGCGCCGGGGGCGCCGGCGCCTGGCCGAGGAGCCCGCCCCCTACGAGGTGCTCTCCCCCGAGCAGGCCCTGGCCCGCATCCGGGAGCTGGAGGAGCGCATGTACCGCCACGCCCGGGATCTGGAGTTCGAGGAGGCCGCTCGGCTGCGGGACCGCATCCGGGAGATCCGCCGCCGCTTCCTCCTGGAGGAGGGGGACGGGGCCCGTGCGGCGGGCTGACCCCCAGCCCTTGGGAGGTCTTGTCCGTGCCCTCGGGGCTGGGCTAGAATCGCTCTTGTTGCAGGCGCGTAGCTCAGTTGGTTAGAGCACCACCTTGACATGGTGGGGGTCGTTGGTTCAAGTCCAATCGCGCCTACCAGCTGACCTGTCCGCGCTGGCCCCTCTGCCCGCGCGGGCGCACCGCCGCAGGAGGCAAGCACTGTGGGCCACAGTGCTTTTTTTGTGGCCCGCCCTTGCGCGCCGCCCACGAAGGAAGCAGCAGCCCGCACGCGCCCCATGCCCACCATCGAGCTTCCTGACAGCAGCCGACGCCACTTCGAGCGCCCCGTGACCGTGCGCGAGGTGGCCGAGGCCATCGGCCCTGGCTTGGCCCGGGCGGCCCTGGCCGGCGAGGTGGACGGGCGCCTGGTGGACCTGAGCCACCGCATCGAGGATGATGCCCGGGTGCGCATCATCACCGACCGGGACCCCGAGGGCCTGGAGCTCATCCGCCACTCCACCGCCCACCTGCTGGCCCAGGCGGTGAAGCAGCTCTATCCCGAGGCCCAGGTCACCATCGGCCCGGTCATCGAGGACGGCTTCTACTACGACTTTCACTATCCTCCCGGCTTCCACCCCGAGGACCTGGAGCGCATCGAGGCGCGCATGCGGGAGCTCGCCGCCCAGGACCTCCCCATCCAGCGGGAGGAGTGGCCCCGAGAGGAGGCCATCGCCTTCTTCCGGCGCCACGGCGAGGCGTACAAGGCCCGCATCATCGAGGAGATCCCCGAGGGGGAGGTGATCTCCCTGTACCGGCAGGGGGACTTCATCGACCTCTGCCGCGGGCCCCATGTGCCCAGCACCGGGCGCCTGAAGGCCTTCAAGCTCACCAAGCTCGCGGGGGCCTACTGGCGGGGCGATGCCCGCAACGAGATGCTCCAGCGCATCTACGGCACCGCCTGGGCCAGCCCCAAGCAGCTCCGGGACTACCTCCGCCGCCTGGAGGAGGCCGAGAAGCGGGACCACCGCCGCCTGGGTCGCCAGCTGGACCTGTTCCACACCGAGGAGCTGGCCCCCGGGATGGTCTTCTGGCATCCCAAGGGCTGGACCATCTACCAGACCGTGGAGCAGTACGTCCGGGGGCTGCTGCGCGAGCACGGCTACCAGGAGGTGCGCACCCCCCTGGTGGTGGACCGCTCCCTGTGGGAGCGCTCCGGGCACTGGGAGAAGTTCCGCAGGGAGATGTTCACCACCGAGGCCGAGGGCAGGGACTACGCCGTCAAGCCCATGAACTGCCCCTGCCACGTGCTCATCTACCAGCAGGGGGTGCGCAGCTACCGGGACCTACCCCTGCGCCTGGCCGAGTTCGGCTCCTGCCACCGCAACGAGCCCTCCGGGGCGCTGCACGGGCTGATGCGGGTGCGGGCCTTCACCCAGGACGACGCCCACATCTTCTGCACCGAGGAGCAGGTCCAGGAGGAGGTGGGCCGCTTCATCGATCTGCTCCGCCGAGTCTACGCCGACTTCGGCTTCGAGGAAGTGGAGGTCAAGCTCTCCACCCGCCCCGAAGAGCGGGTGGGCTCCGACGAGGTCTGGGACAAGGCCGAGCAGGCCCTGCAGCAGGCCCTGGAGGCCAAGGGCCTGGCCTACCGGCTCCAGCCGGGGGAGGGGGCCTTCTACGGGCCCAAGATCGAGTTTTCCCTGCGGGACTGCCTGGGTCGGGTCTGGCAGTGCGGCACCATCCAGGTGGACTTCAACATGCCGGCCCGCCTGGGGGCCGAGTACGTGGCCGAGGACAACACCCGGCGCACCCCGGTGATGCTCCACCGGGCCATCCTCGGCTCCCTGGAGCGCTTCATCGGCATCCTCATCGAGCACCACGCCGGGGCCCTGCCCGCCTGGCTGGCCCCCGTCCAGGCCGTGGTGGCCACCATCACCGACCGCCAGGTCCCCTACGCCCGGGAGGTGGCCGAGCGCCTGCGGCGGGCCGGCCTGCGGGTGGAAGCGGACTTGAGAAACGAGAAGATCAACCTTAAAATCCGCGAGCACACCTTGCAGAAGGTGCCCTACCTCCTGGTCGTGGGCGACCGGGAGGTGAGCGAGGGGACGGTGGCCGTGCGCGCGCGCGGCGGCAGGAACCTGGGGCCCATGCCCGTAGAGGCCTTCCAGGAGGCCTTGGCCGCCGAGATCGCGAGCCGCGGCCGCCGCGTTTTGGAGGGCTGACCGGGAGGGCTGCAGGCATCGCCATCGGAAGGAAGGAAACCCGCACCAACGAGGACATCACGGCCCCACGGGTGCGCCTCGTGGGCGAGGACGGCCAGATGATCGGCATCGTGCCCCTGGAGGAGGCGTTGGAGTACGCCGCCGAAAGGGACCTGGATCTGGTGGAGGTGGCGCCCCAGGCCGACCCCCCGGTCTGCCGGGTGATGGACTACGGCAAGTACCTGTTTGAGGAGCGCAAGAGACGCCAGGCGGCCCGCAAGAAGCAGCGCCAGATCCAGGTCAAGGAGGTCAAGTTTCGGCCAGGGACCGACGAGGCGGACTATCAGGTCAAGCTGCGCAAGCTCATCGAGTTCCTCCAGCACGGGGACAAGGCCAAGGTCAACCTCCGCTTCCGGGGCCGGGAGCTGGCCCACCAGGACTTGGGGCTGAAGCTGCTCAAGCGCATCGAGCAGGATCTGCAGGACTACGGGGTGGTAGAGCAGTTCCCCAAGATGGAGGGGCGGGTCATGGTGATGGTGCTGGCCCCGCGCAAGCACCCGCCCAAGGCCCGGGCCCGGGCCGGCGAGGCCGAGGAGGCCCGGGGCTGAGTTGCCCCGTCGGGGCAGCCGGATCAGGCAGGACGGAGCGGACAGGACGCCGGGCCGTGGCCCGGCGGGGAGAGCGTTTCGATGCCCAAGCTAAAGACCAACCGGGGCGCTGCCAAGCGCTTCGCCCGCACCGGCTCTGGGAAGTTCAAGCGCGCCCAGAGCCACCACAACCACATCCTCACCAAGAAGAGCGCCAAGCGCAAGCGCCACCTGCGCAAGGGCGCCCTGGTGAAGGCCGTGGACACCCCGGCGGTGCGCCGCCTGCTGCCCTACAGCTGAGGGCGGGGGGAGGCGGCCGCCCAGCGAGGAGAGAGCAGCCGAGATGCCCAGAGTCAAGCGTGGAGTGACCGCCCGCGCGCGGCACAAGAAGGTCATCGCCCAGGCCAAGGGCTACCGGGGGCGGCGCAAGAACGTCTACCGGGTGGCCACCCAGGCCGTGACCCGGGCCGCCCAGTACGCCTACCGGGACCGCCGGCAGCGCAAGCGCCAGTTCCGGTCCCTGTGGATCGTGCGCATCAACGCCGCCGCCCGCCAGTGCGGCCTGTCCTACAGCCGCCTGATGAGCGGCCTGCGCAAGGCCGCCATCGGCGTGGACCGCAAGGTGCTGGCCGATCTGGCGGTGCGCGACCAGGCGGCCTTCGCCGCCCTGGCCGAGAAGGCCAAGAGCGCCCTGGCCGGCTGAGGCGCCTGGCCGCCGCGCGGCCCCCGCGGCGGGGTCGGACGAGGAGGGGAAGGCCGGGCGCCTTCCCCTTTTCGCATGGCCGTGGAG
>WFXX01000057.1 GCA_015490395.1 Gammaproteobacteria bacterium
CCGGAGCTGCTGGCTGGCGAGCCCAAGCTCCAGGACCTGGCCCGCCATCTGCCCCGGGACCGTCCTCGCCCCCTACCCCCACCCGGGCCCGGCACCCGCCGGGTGCTCCTGCTCCAGGGCTGCGTGGAGCCCGCCGCCCTGCCCAGGGCTCGGGCGGCCGCCGTGCGCCTGCTGCAGCGGCTGGGCCTGAGGGTGGAGACCCTCCCCGGGGAGCAGTGCTGCGGGGCCCTGGAGGCCCACCTGGACGCCGAGGCCCGGGCCCGTCGGCGGGCTCGGGCCAACCTGCGCCGCTGGGGGGCCTGGCTGGAGAGCGGGGGCGAGGCTCTCGTGGGCCTGTCCTCGGCCTGCGTGCTCCAGATCCGGGAATACCCGGAGCTGCTGGCTGGCGAGCCCAAGCTCCAGGACCTGGCCCGCCGCGTCGCTGGACGCTGCCTGGAGCTGGGCCAGCTCCTGGCCCGGACGGAGCTGCCCCAGGAGCTGCCGCGCCCCGACGCCCCGGGCAACCGGGGCACCCTGGGCACCCTGGCCTGGCACCCTCCCTGCACCCTCGAGCACGGCCTCGGCGACCCGGAGACCATCCCCCGCCTCCTGGAGCGCCTGGGCTATCGGGTGCTGCGGGCGGCGGAGACTGCCTGCTGCGGCGCCGCGGGGGCCTATTTCCTCCTCCAGCCGGAGCTCGCCGAGCGCCTGGGGGAGGCTCGCCGGGCGGCGCTGGAGGCCGGGACGCCCCAGGCCATCGTCACCGCCAACGTGGGCTGCCTCCTGCACCTGCAGCGCCCCGGCGGGCCCCCGGTGCGCCACTGGGTGGAGGCCGCCGAGGAGGCCTTGCGCGCCGCCGACACCTGCGCTTCAATCGCCGAACCGGCCGACGAGGGCCCCAGCCCAAGCAGCCCAGGAGGAGAGCGGCCATGCACGTGACGCTGGTGCACGTCCGGGTCAGGCCTGAGCACGTCGAGGACTTCATCGAGGCCACCCGGGCCAACCACGAGGGCTCGATCCAGGAGCCCGGCTGCCTGCGCTTCGACGTCCTCCAGCACCCCGAGGACCCCACCCGCTTTATCCTCTACGAGGCCTATCGCAGCGAGGCCGACGCCCAGGCCCACAAGGCAACGCCTCACTACCTGGCCTGGCGGGAGCGGGTGGCGCCCTGGATGGCCGAGCCCCGGCGAGGCGAGCCGTGGCGGGGCCTCCTCCCCCAGGTGGCGGCATGATCCCGGCCTTCCAGGTCGCTCGTCTGCCGCGCATCCACTTCGGCCCCGGGACCCTGGCCCAGGTCCCAGAGCTGGCCCGCACCCACGGCCGGCGGGCCCTGGTGGTGAGCGCCGGGGCCTCCCTGGAGCGCAGCGGGGCCTGGGAGCGACTGGCCGAGGGCCTGCGCGCCGCCGGCGTGGCCTTCGAGCGGGAGATCGTCCAGGGCGAGCCCAGCCCGGACTGGGTGGACGCCTGCGTGGCCCGTCACCGAGAAGCGGACATCGAAGTGGTGATCGGCATCGGTGGGGGCAGCGCCCTGGACGCGGCCAAGGCGGTGGCGGGCCTGCTGCGGGTGGGGCGTTCCGTCATGGACTATCTGGAGGGGGTGGGGCCGGAGCTGCCCTACGAAGGGCCGGCAGTGCCCCTCGTGGCCGTGCCCACCACCGCCGGCACCGGCTCCGAGGCCACCAAGAACGCCGTCCTCTCCCGCCGGGGCCCCGAGGGGTTCAAGAAGTCCTTCCGCCACGAAAGGCTGGTGGCCAGGGACGCGGTGGTGGACCCGGAGCTCCTGGCCGGCTCGCCCCCCGGGCTCATCGCCGCCAACGGCATGGACTGCCTCACCCAGCTGGTGGAGTCCTACACCTCCCTGCGGGCCAATCCCTTCACCGACGCCCTGGTGGAGGCCGCCCTGCGGCGGGTGGCCCGCGCCCTGCCCGCCTGGTACCGGGACGACGACCCCGAGTCCCGGGCCGCCATGGCCTACGGGGCCCTGGTCTCCGGCATCGCCCTGGCCCAGACCGGGCTGGGGGCCGTGCACGGCCTGGCCTCCCCCCTGGGCGCCCTCTTCCCCATCCCCCACGGCGTGGCCTGCGGCACCCTGCTCGCCGAGGTCACGGAGGCCAATCTCCGCGCCCTCAAGGCCCGGGCCCCCGACAGCCCCGCCCTGGCCCGCTACGCCCGGGTGGCCGAGCTGCTCCTGGATCGGCCCTTCGCCGACCGCGAGGCGGCCCATGCCGCCCTACTGGAGCGCCTGCGGGGCTGGGAGGAGGAGCTGGCCCTGCCCCCCCTGGGACGCTACGGCATGACCGAGGCCGACCTGCCCCGGGTGGTGGCCGGCAGCCGGGGCAGCTCCATGCGCACCAACCCCGTGGTGCTCACCGACGAGGAGCTGGAGGCCGTCCTCCGCGCCCGCCTCTGAGGCCGCCCGCCCAGGAGCCGCCGGGGCCTCCCGCCGCGCCCGGGCCTGTGTCGGAAAAGCTGACAGACCGCACGGCCCCGCCCCCGCCCGCGGGGGGCCCGGGGATCCGACAATCCTCCGGCGCATGATCCGGCACGGCGGCAGCGCGTGAGCCTCCCATGCTGGCGGGGCGGGCGTCCCTCCCGCAGGGGCTGGGGAGGGACTGTCTCTTATACA
>WFXX01000058.1 GCA_015490395.1 Gammaproteobacteria bacterium
GTGTCCAGGGGCCGCCCACGCCGCCTCCTGCCCCGAGGACCCCAGCCCCGGGTGGTGGGAGGCCATGATCGGGCCCGGGCGGCCCCTGGACACCCGGCGCTGGCACGTGGTCTGCGTCAACCACCTGGGGAGCTGCTTCGGCTCCACCGGGCCGGCCTCCCTGGACCCGCGCACAGGCCGGCCCTACCGGCTGGGCTTCCCCGAGCTGACCCTGGAGGACCTGGCCCGGGCCGCCCACGACGCCCTGGCCGCCCTGGACCTCCGCCCCCGGGCGGTGGTGGGGGCCTCCCTGGGCGGCATGGTGGCCCTGGCCTACGCCATCCTCTTCCCCGAGGGCCTCGAGGAGCTGGTGGTGATCTCGGCGGCGGCCCGGGCCACCCCCTTCGCCATCGCCCTGCGCTCCCTGCAGCGGGAGCTCATCCGCGCCGACCCGGCCTGGCGGGGCGGGGACTACCCCCTGGACCGCCAGCCCCTCACCGGGCTGCGCCTGGCTCGGAAGCTGGGCCTGATCTCCTACCGAAGCGCCGAGGAGTGGCAGCAGCGCTTCGGCCGAGAGCGCCTCCCCGGACCCCCGGCGCCGCCCTTCGATCCCGAGTTCCAGGTGGAGGCCTACCTGGAGCACAACGCCCGGCGCTTCGCCGAGCGCTTCGACGCCAACTGCTACCTCTACCTCTCCCGGGCCATGGACCTGTTCGACGTGGCCGAGCACGGCGCGGGCTGCGTGGAGGAGGGCCTGGCCCGGATCCGGGCCCGGCGGGTGCTGGTGGCGGGGGTACGCACCGACTTCCTCTTCCCCCTCTACCAGCAGGAGGAGCTGGCCGAGGGGCTGCGCGCGGCAGGGCGCCAGGTGCGCTTCGAGGCCGTGGACAGCGTCCACGGACACGACGCCTTCCTGGTGGACGAGGCCCGCTTCGGGCCGCTGCTGGCCGGCTTCTTGGGTGGGGCGCGCTAAGAGGAGGAGGCCATGGCCGCTCGCGGGGCCGTGTGCGGGGTACTGCTGGACCTGGGCGGCGTGCTCTACGTGGGCGAGGAGCCCGTGCCCGGGGCCCGGGAGGCCCTGGAGCGGCTCCGGGCGGCGGGCCTGCCCCTGCGCTTCCTCACCAACACCAGCCGCAGCACCCGGGCCCAGGTGGCCGCCAAGCTGGGTCGCCTGGGCTTCCGGGTGGCCGAGGAGGAGATCTTCACCGCCCCCCGCGCCGCCCTGGCCGAGCTGAGCCGCCGGCGGCTGCGCCCCTACCTGCTGGTCCATCCCGCCCTGGAGCCGGAGCTGGCCGGGCTGCCCGCGGGGGAGCCGGACGCGGTCTTCGTGGCCGACGCCGGCGAGGCCTTCACCTACGAGCGCCTGGACCGGGCCTTCCGGCTCCTCATGGAGGGGGCCGCTTTCCTGGCGGTGGGCGACAACCGCTACTTCCGGGACACCACCGGCCTGCACCTGGACGCCGGCCCCTTCGTGAAGGCCCTGGAGTACGCCTGTGGGCGGGAGGCCCAGGTGGTGGGCAAGCCTTCGCCCGCCTTCTTCCGGGCCGCCTGCGCCGAGCTGGGCTGCCCGCCGGGGGAGGTGGTCATGGTGGGGGACGACGTGGAGGCGGACGTCCTGGGGGCCCTGGACGCCGGCCTCCAGGCTCTCCTGGTGTGCACGGGCAAGCACCGGCCCGAGGACGAGGCCCGTCTCCCGGACTCCTCCCTGGCCGTGGCCGACCTGGCCCAGGCGGCGGAGCGCATCCTGGCCGGGCGGTGACGGGCGGGCCCTGCACCCTCTGGACCGCCGGGCACGGGGCCCTCCCCCTGGAGGCCCTGGTGGCGGGGCTGCGCCGGGAGGGGATCCGGCAGGTGGTGGACCTGCGCCGCCGTCCTGCTTCTCGGCGCCACCCCTGGCTCTGCCGCGCCCCCCTGGCCCGGGCCCTGGAGGCCGCCGGGCTGGCCTACCGCTGGGAGGGGGAGGCCCTGGGCGGGCTCCGGGGACGGCTGCTTCAAGCCCCGCCGGGCCTGGAGGGCCTGGAGCCGGCCTGGTGGGGCTTCGCCGCCCACATGGGGAGCCCCGCCTTCCGGGAGGCCGTGGGGCGGCTCCTGGCCCTGGCCCGTCGGGCCCCCACCGCCCTCCTCTGCGCCGAGACCGACCCGGGCCGCTGCCACCGCGCCCTGGTGGCCGACCACCTGGTCCTGGTGGAGGGCTGCCGGGTCCTGCACCTGCTGCCGGGCGGAGCCCGGGAGCACCGGCCCCATCCGGCGGCCCGTGCCCGGGCCGGCAGGCTCCTCTACCCGGGTCAGGCGGCCCTGCCCCTCTGAGGCCCACTG
>WFXX01000059.1 GCA_015490395.1 Gammaproteobacteria bacterium
CCACACCTGCGCCGTGGTGGAGACGGCCGTCGGCGAGCGCCAGGCCCGCTGCTGGGGCAGCAACGGCCGCGGTGAGCTGGGGGACGGCACCACCCAGGACCGTCCTAGGCCCGTCACGGTGAAGGCGGCCGGGGGCGTCCCCCTGACCGGGGTCGTGGCGCTCTCCGCGGCCCGCTACTATACCTGCGCCCTCATGAACGACACCGGCGTCAAGTGCTGGGGCTGGAACGAGGGGGGCAAGCTGGGCGACGGCAAGGTGGATCTCGATGCCATCCTGGACTTTGCCGGGATCACGGACCCTGCGCTCCGTTCCTTGGCTAAGAGCTACATCCAGACCACCGTCGGCTGGGGCGACGGGACCCAGAGCACGGCCCCGGTGGATGTGATGGTGGATGCCAGCACCCGGCTCAGCCAGGTCAAGCAGATCAGCGCCGGGAGCTGGCATGCCTGCGCCTTGAAGACGGACGGCACCGTCTGGTGCTGGGGCCAGAACCTGGACGGGGCCCTGGGCATCGGCAAGGATCCCTCCCGCTTCGACCCCAACAGCCCGGATTGGACGGTGTTGCTCTCACCCTACGCGGTGCAGGTGATCACCGGGGTGACTGCCCCGGGAGGCACCAGCAACACCCAGCCCCTGATGGGTGTCATCCAGATCGCTGCGGGGAGCTCGGACCACACCTGCGCCCTCATCGACCCCGACGGTGACGGGCAGGGCAGCGTCCGCTGCTGGGCCTGGAACGGCAAAGGGGAAGGGCAGCTGGGCAATGGAGACACGAGCACGCTCTACGCCGTGGAGCCCCAGCCGCCGGTCATCGACGGCAGTGGCAACGTCCTGAGCGACGTGATCCAGATCGCCGCGGGGGGCGACCACAGCTGCGCCCTGCGCCTGGACGGCACCGTCTGGTGCTGGGGCTGGAACGAGTACGGCCAGCTGGGCGACGGCACCACCAACGACGCTCCCCGGGCCGTCCAGGTGGTCGATGCCAGCGGCGCGGCCCTCGGCGACGTGAAGGCCGTGGTCTCCCACCGGGGCAGCCACACTTGTGCCCTCAAGAACGACGGCAGCCTCTGGTGCTGGGGCGACAACCGCAAGGGCCAGCTCGGCGACGGGAGCACCACCCAGCGGCCCCACGCCGTGCGGGTGCAGGGCCTGCCCGACCCGGCCCAGGATCCCGTGGTGGCCTTGGCGGCCGGCGGCGGGGGGCGGGACCCCATGGTGATCACGCAGAACCCGAGCGACCCGAACGCCCTGGAGGACTACACGGGCGGCCACAGCTGCGCCCTGACCCAGGGCGGCAAGGTCTACTGCTGGGGCAGCAATGACCGGGGTCAGCTGGGCGACGGCAGCACCACGGACCGCACCACGCCGGTGCTGGTCTCCGGGCTCTGAGCCTGGGGCTGCCACCTGGCTGGAGACCCCGTCGGTGCAGGATCAGGGGCGTGGATCAGGGCGCCGGGCCCGGCCCGCCCCACGCCCGCCACGGCGGGCGCCAGGGAGCCGATGCCCGCTTATGGGTCGGAAGCATGCGGTGGAAGCGGCGCAGGGCCCGGGTGGCCTGCTGGGAGGCCCCGCGCAGCAGGGCCTCGTGCACCCCGGCGCAGAAGGCCGCCGCCGCCCGGTTGGCCTCCCGGTAGCGGCGTAGCCCCTCCGGGCCTAGCCCGGAGCGAAAGCGCACCCCCTCGAACAGGGCCGCGTGCAGCCAGGCCGGGACCCGACCCCCCCGCTGCTCAGCCAGGAGCGCTGCGGCTACGGCATATTTGTCCACCTCCGCCTGCAGCTCCAGCTCGAGCAGGCTCACCGGACGTTCCTGAGCCGCCCGCCAAGCCAGGTGCACGAAGTGGCTGACTCCCTCCAGCACCTGGCAGAAGGCCTGGAGCTTTCCCCGTTCCAGGCGGTGCAGGGGATCCTCGGCGGCGAAGCGCTCCAGCAAGTTCCGGTCCAGGTAGAGCGAGAGGGCCAGCTCCTCTCCCTCCTGGCGCAGCAGCAAGCTCTCGGGAGCCGCCGGGAGCCGATTGCCGGCCAAGGCCTCGGCCAGCAGGCGCTCGGTGACCAGGAAGTCCCGCACGTCCTGGCCGGTGGCGATCTCGTAGAGCGCCTCCAAGCGACGCTGTAGACCATAGAGCGCCTCGAGCATGGCAGCCCTTTCGACCCGGCTTCTACGCTGTGGTTCGGCTCCTTCCGGAGGGTCGGCCACCTCGTCCTCATGCTCCAGCGGAGCGATGCCGGTGGCAAGGGCGAGGGGGCGCGGTGGGCAGGAAAAAACCATAAAAAAAGGGCGGCCTAACAGCCGCCCGGACGGGAGGGTCTTCAGGGAGGGGTCACTTGGCTAGGCCCAGGATGAAGTCCACCAGCTCGGCGATGTCGCCGTCGGAGACCCGCGGCGAGTACGGAGGCATGGGCACGCCGCCGGTGACCTCCGTCCAGTTGCCCTTGCCGCCGGTCTTGACCCTGTTCACCAGCGTGTCCTTGGCACCGGCATCGCCCGCATAGCGCTTGGCCACATCTAGCCAAGCCGGACCGACGACCTTGCGGTCGATGGCGTGACAGGCGGTACAGCCGCTCTTCTGGGCCAGCGGCGGCATGTCCGCAGCCAAGACCGGGCCGGCGGCCAGCAGGGCTGCGGTGGCGAGGGCATAGGGGATGCTGCGCTGCTTCATGGCCGTTCCTCCTCTCTTGGCTTTGCCGGCACAGGCTTAGCCTAGGCCCTCTAGGCTGAACGAACGCTGAACGCCCCTTTGGCTACCTGGCTTCTTGGGGCCGGGCGATGAGGATGTGTGATTTGCCGCGGCGATGGAGGTCGGGGCCGGCTGCCGCCGGGCTCCTCGCGTCACTTGGGCGGCTGACACTGCACGATGCTGAGCCGAGGCCTTCGCCGGGCGCCCGCCGGCGTGTGGCGACGCTCTCACACCGAGCGGCTCTTGCAGATCCTGTACGAGTGAGACGGTGCCTCCGCGGCGATTCAGGGCGAGCGCTACGGAGGACGAACCCTCCCTGAAGGGGCTGCCTTCACCCTTGCTTCTGCCGGTGCATCGTGGCAGGTGCGGGAGCTACAGGCCGCTGGCGCAGCCTGAGTAGCAAGCTGCGCTCAGGAGCTGGCGAGGCCCTCCTCTAAACGGCGCACGGTGGCAAACCCCATGCGAGCTAGGTCCGCCCCCACTTGCACGAAAACCTCTCCGATCTGCGGCTGTCGGGCTAGCCAGTAGACCACCCCGCCGGCCAGGGCCCCACCGATGAGGCCGGCGAGGAAGCTGCCGCCCAGGAGATGGGCGAGCTCCAGCCATAAGGCCAAGGCCAGGAGCGAGACGCCTCCATACCATACAAAGACCGCGGTGGTGAAGAAGAAGGCCACCAAGAACTGGAAGAGGCGCACGGCCACCTTGCGCATCCTGCTGTTCCCCTCTGGATAGCCCATCGTACGTGACCCGGCGGGGTCGGGCGGCCAGTGTAGAGCATGGCGAGGGGGGGCGCAATCGCCGGGGACGGGCAAGAACAAAAAGAGCCCCGGCGGGGGAGGGCCGCGCCGGGGCAAGTGGGGATGGGGAGGGTCTTCGGCAGAAAAGGACACTCAGGCCGACGGCCGGCTACTCTCGCCGAGCCGGGGTTCGGGCGGCTGCTCCAAAGGCGCCCGTAGGGTGCTGCGGCGCGGATGCAAACGATCTTGCCGCCGCGCCACCTCCTGGACCTGGGGTCGCTTAGCGAACTCGGCCAGGGTGATCCCGTCCAGGAACTCATAGATCTGTCGGCTGAGCTCGCTCCAGAGCTCGTGGGTCAGGCAGGGGGCCCCGTCCTGGCAGTTTTGCTTGCCGCCACAACGGGTGTTGTCCAGGGGCTCGTTCACCGCGCTGATGATGTCCGCGATGGTGATCTCCTCGGGCGGCCGGGCCAGGCGGTAGCCTCCCCGCGGTCCCCGGGTGCCTCGGATGAGACCCTTGCGCCGCAGCCTGGCGAAGATCTGCTCCAGATAGGAGAGGGAGATGCCCTGGCAGGCGGAGATATCGGCCAGGGTCACCGGACCCTGACCGTCGTGTATGGCCAAGTCCATCATGGCGGTGACCGCATAACGGCCCTTGGTGGAAAGCTTCATGGGGCCACCCCCTCCGCGTGCTTTTCCGAGTTGAATAGTCAACTTAAAATAGCACAGGGCCGGTGTCAAGCTTTCGGCTTGGAAGGGCATGGGGATAGAGACGAAGCACACCCGCCCCCGGCAGGGGCGGGTGCGCGCAGGTGGCAGAGAGCTTCAGGAGCCCTGCTGCTCGGTCTCGTCGTCGGCGGGTACCCGCTGGGCCTCCCCGCGATAGATCTGGATGATGAGGATCACCATCAGCACCAGCGCGGTGATGCCCACGATGGCCATGGAGGTCCCGATGACGGCCTTCCAGGTAGCATCTCGGGCCAGCACCTCGGCCTCGGAGATGGGGTTGCACTCGAAGAAGCCGGCGGCCCCGACGAACTCGCAGGCCTTGGTGACGAAAGCAGGCAGCGACATGACACCTCCTCAGCTCCTTGGCATGCCCCGCCGTGGGCAGGGCCCCCGATCATAGCGGAAGCCGCTCCGCAGCGGAAGCGCGGGGGGCTCAGGCCCCCGCCCGGCGGAGCCGATCCCGGGCCCGTAGTAGGCCGGCCACGGTCTTGGCGTCGGTGAGACCGCCTTCCAGGGCCTGGCGGGCGGCCTCCTCCAGGTCCAGCCAGTGTATCTCCATGAGCTCGTGGGGATCCCGCTGCAGCGGGACCCGCCGCAGCCCCTGAGCCAGGTAGAGGTGGATGACCTCGTCGCAAAAGCCGGGGGCCATCACGGCCTCCCCCAGGGGCTCCCAGCGCGCGGCCTCCAGGCCGGCCTCCTCGGCCAGCTCCCTGCGGGCGGCCGCCAGGGGCGCCTCGCCCGCCTCCAGGGTCCCGGCCGGCAGCTCCCAGAGCCAGGCCTCCAGGGCCGGGCGCCATTGCCGCAGCAGGCACACGCGCCCGCCCTCGTCCACGGCGGCCACCGCCGCCCCGCCGGGGTGTCGGATGCGCTCCACCGATGCCACGCGCCCGTCGGGCAGCCGCACCTCGGCCAGCTCCAGGCGCACCACCCGCCCCGCGTGGAGGACCTTGACGCTCACCGGCCCGCCCCCGCCAGCCGAGCCGCCAGCCAGGCCGCCGCCTGCTCCGCCCCCCTGGGCTCAGGAGGGGGCGGGGCGGATGCCGCCAGCACCGCCTCCAGGGCCTCCTCCAGGCGGCCGCTCTCCAGCGCCTCCCGAGGCAGGGGCGCGGCCCGCCCGTGCCGGCCGGCCCAGGTGGTGAGGGCATCCTCCTCGGGCCAGTCGCCCCGGGGCACGTAGAGGGCGGCGGTGCCGTTGCAGGCCGCCTCCACCAGGCTCCCGTAGCCCACCTTGGTCACCAGCACGTCGGCGCTGCGCAGGGCGTCGATGAAGGCGAGCCCCAGGGCCTGCAGGGCCCAGGCGTCCTCGCGCTCGACGGCCAGCTCCGCCGGCAGCAGCCAGCGCACCCCGGGCAGGCGTGGCCAGCGAGCCACCGGCACCCGAGTGGGGATGCCCCCCATCCCCACC
>WFXX01000060.1 GCA_015490395.1 Gammaproteobacteria bacterium
CGGCGGGGCTGGCGGATGCACCGGCTGGAGGTGGACGCCGCGGGCCGGGTCCGCGAGGAGGCCCTGTGCCGGGCCCTGGAGGATCCGGACCTGGCCCTGGTCTCGGTGATGTGGGCCAACAACGAGACCGGGGTGCTGCAGGACCTGGGGATGGTGACGGCTCGGGCCCGGGAGCGCGGGGTGCCGGTGCATAGCGACGCCGTGCAGGCCGCGGGCAAGGTCCCCCTGGACTTCGCCGGCTCGAGGCTGTCCCTGCTCAGCCTCTCGGCCCACAAGCTGGGCGGGCCCAAGGGGGCAGGGGCCCTGGTGGTCCACCCCGCCCTGGAGCTGGAGCCCTTGGTGCATGGCGGCGGCCAGGAGCGGGGCCTGCGGGGGGGCACCGAGGCCGTTCCCGCCCTGGTGGGCTTCGGGGTCGCCGCTGAGCTGGCCAGGGAGGGCCTGGACCGCCGGGCCCGGGAGCTGGAGGCCCTCCGAGACCGCCTGGAGGAGGGTCTGCGGCGGGCCCTGCCCGAGGCGGTGGTGGCCGGGGCCGGAGCTCACCGGGTGCCCAACACCTGCCTCTTCGCCGTCCCGGGCGTGGACGGGGAGGCCCTGGTGCTGGCCCTGGACCAGATGGGCTACTGCCTCTCCAGCGGCTCGGCCTGCGCCAGCGGCACTGGCGAGCCTAGCCACGTCCTGCTGGCCATGGGCTGGCCGCAGGAGCTGGCCCGCTGCGCGGTGCGGGCCAGCCTGGGGCCGGGCAACGACCGTGCCCAAGTGGAGGCCTTCCTGGCCGACCTGCCTCGGGCCGTGGCAGGGCTGCGCCGGCGCGTGGCCTTCCTGTAAGGTTTTTCAAAGGATGCTCAGGAGGTCGCATCCATGGCCGTCACCTTGACTGAGAGCGCCGCCCGACACGTCAAGGCCCAGCTGGATCGGGAGCGGGCCCTGGGCCTGCGCCTGGGGGTGCGTCGCGCCGGCTGCTCTGGCTGGAGCTACCGCCTGGACTACGCGCGGGAGGTTGGGCCGGAGGACGCCGTGTTCGAGAGCCACGGGGTGAAGGTGGTGGTGGACCGGGAGAGCCTGCCTTATCTGGACGGCACCGAGCTGGACTTCGTGCGCGAGGGCCTGGGCTCCCACTTCCGCTTCCGCAACCCCAACGTCAAGGAGAGCTGCGGCTGCGGGGAGAGCTTCAGCGTTTGAAGGTGCTCATTGCGGCTGCGGCGGCCCGCGGCTAGACTTGCGCCGCCATTTGGCGGCCTGCGGCAGCCCGCGGGCCGGATGGGACCCAGATGCAGAGGAAGACCCATGGCCCTGGAACGGACCCTTTCCATCATCAAGCCGGACGGCGTGGCCAGGAATCTGATCGGGGAGATCTACCGCCGCTTCGAGCAGGCGGGGCTCGCCATCGTGGCGGCGCGCATGATCCGCCTGACCCGGGAGCAAGCCGAGGACTTCTATGCCGTGCACCGGGAGCGTCCCTTCTTCGGTGACCTGGTGCGCTACATGACCTCGGGGCCGGTGATGGTGCAGGTGCTCGAGGGCGAGGACGCCATCGCCCGCAACCGGGAGCTCATGGGGGCCACCGACCCCAAGGAGGCCGCGCCGGGCACCATCCGGGCCGATCTGGCCGAGAGCATCGAGCAGAACGTGGTCCACGGCTCCGACGGGCCCGAGACCGCCCGGCGGGAGATTGCCTTCTTCTTCCGGCCAGACGAGATCTATCCGCGCCAGCGGGGCTGAAGCTGGAGCCGGCGGGCTTCCCGTGCCGACCATGCAGGCCGCCACATTTCCCGCACCCGCGCAGCCGCCGGCGAATCTCCTGGACATGGACCGCCAGGGGCTGCGGGCTTGGTTTGCCCGGCGGGGTGAGCGGCCCTTCCGGGCCGACCAGGTCTTCCGGTGGATCCACCGCCGGGGGGTGACCGACTTCGCGGCCATGACCGACCTAGCCAAGGCCCTGCGGGCGCGGCTGCAGGAGGAGGCCCGCATCGGCCTGCCGGAGGTGGTGGCCCGGCATCTTTCACCCGACGGCACCCGCAAATGGGTGCTGCGCCTGGCCGACGGCAATGCCATCGAGACGGTGTACATCCCCGAGGAGGGCCGGGGTACGCTGTGCGTCTCCTCCCAGGTGGGTTGCGCCTTGGGCTGCCGCTTTTGCGCCACCGCCCGCCAGGGCTGGGCCCGAGACCTGAGCACGGGTGAGATCCTGGCCCAGCTGGTGGTGGCCCACCGGGAGCTGGGAGACACCCCCGCCGGAGGCCGTCCGGTGACCAACGTGGTGCTCATGGGCATGGGCGAGCCCCTGCTCAACTACGAGCGCGTGCTCCCTGCGCTGCGGGTCCTGGTGGACGACCTGGGCTACGGCATCTCCCGGCGCCGGGTGACGGTGAGCACCGCCGGGGTGGTGCCGGCCATCGACCGTCTGCGCGAGGATTGCCCGGTGAGCCTCGCCGTCTCCTTGCACGCCCCGGACGATGCCCTGCGCGAGCGGCTGGTGCCCCTCAACCGCAAGTACCCCATCGCCGAGCTGCTGGCGGCCTGCCGTCGCTATGCCGCTGCGGGCCCACACCGGGCCATCACCTTCGAGTACGTCCTGCTCGAGGGGGTCAACGACCGTGACGAGGACGCCCGGGCGCTGGTCCGGCTCTTGCGGGGGCTGCCGGCCAAGGTCAACCTCATCCCCTTCAACCCTTTCCCTGGCGCCCTCTGGCGCACCCCCCCGCCGGAGCGGGTAGACGCCTTCCGGGAGCGGCTGTTGGAGGCCGGGCTGGTCACTATTACCCGCAAGCGTCGGGGCGATAGCATCGACGCGGCCTGCGGGCAGTTGGTGGGTCAGGTCCTGCCCCGCCACCGCTGCGAGGCTCGCCTCCCTGCCCAAGCCCGCTCATGAGGGTCCTGATCCTGGCTGTGGCCCTCTCCGCCTTGGCCGGCTGCGCCACCGTCCCGGGCGGGGAGGAGCCCGGCAGTGGACGGGCGGCCCGGGTCAACGCACAGCTGGGCCTGGCTTATCTTCAGGAGGGTCGGCCCCGCATCGCCTTGGAGAAGCTCCAGCGGGCCCTGCGTCAGGATCCGGACCTGCCCGAGGCTCACCATTACATCGCCGAGGTCTACCGTCGCCTGGGGGACCAGGAGCAGGCCTGGGCTCACTACCGGAAGGCCTTGGCACTGGCCCCAGAGGATGCCAACATCCGCAATAACTATGGGGTATTCCTTTGTCAGCAGGGCCAGCTGGCGGAGGCCCTGGACCAGTTCGAGCGGGCGGCCCGGGGGCCCCACAACCCAGCCCCCCAGGTGGCCTTCAAGAATGCCGGAGTCTGTGCCCTGGAGGCGGGGGACCGGGCCCGGGCGGAGCGCTACTTCCGTCTGGCTCTGGCCAGGGATCCAGCCATGCCCGATGCCCTGCTCGAGATGGCCCGGCTGATGCATGAGCAGGGCCGGCACCTGCAGGCCCGGGCCTTCCTGGAGCGCTACCGCGCCGTGGCCCCGCCTGATCCCGCCGCCCTTTGGCTGGGGGTCCGGGTGGAGCGGGCCCTGGGTGATCAGGAGGCGGCGGCGCGCTACGCCGAGGAGCTGCAGCGCCGCTTCCCTGGATCGCTGGAGGCGGCTGCCCTCCGCCGCGAGGGGCAGGTGCCGGCCGAGTGAGGAGGTGGAACGTGAGCGAGGTGGAGCTGCCTCATGCCCCGCAGACGCGAAAGCGCCGCGGCGTCCGGACCAAGCGCCGGCCTGCGGAGCCGGCCCCGGCGCTTCAGGCCCGGGGCGGTCCTTCCGCCGGGGACGCGGTGCCGCCCCCGGGCCCCAACGGCCCCGGGGCCTCGGGGGGGTCCGGCCCCTCGGGGAGAGGAGGCGGCAACGGGGCCGGACCCCCCC
>WFXX01000061.1 GCA_015490395.1 Gammaproteobacteria bacterium
GCCGTGGGCGAGGGCCAGCCCCTGGGGGTGCCCCTGAGCGCGGGGGGGCCCTACTTCGGCTTCCTCTGCTGCCGCAGGGCCCTGGTGCGGCAGATGCCCGGGCGGGTGGTGGGACGCACCGTGGACGGCGCCGGCCGGGAGGGCTTCGTGCTCACCCTCCAGGCCCGGGAGCAGCACATCCGCCGCTCCAAGGCCACCTCCAACATCTGCACCAACCAGGGCCTGATGGTCACCGCCGCGGCGGTGCACCTGGCCCTGCTGGGGCCGGAGGGGCTGCGCCGGGTGGCCGCCCGCTGCCACGCCAACCTGCGGACGCTGGTGGAAGGTCTCGCCACGCTGCCCGGTGTGGAGCCCCTCTTTCCGGGCCCCTGCTTCCACGAGGCCGCCCTGCGCTTGCCCCTTCCCGCGGAGCAGGTGCTCGAGGCCCTCCTGGCCCGGGGCATCCTGGGCGGGGTGCCCCTGGGCCCGGACTACCCGGAGCTGGGCGAGGCGGTGCTGGTCTGCGCCACCGAGACCAAGACGCCCGAGGACCTGGAGGCCTACGTCCGGGCCCTGGACGCTATACTGCGGGCCTGAGCGAGGAGACCCGGCGGTGCCGTCGGGGCGGAGGAGGTCATGGCCACCGTGCGCTACAAGGGGGCCGCGGTGCACACCAGTGGCGAGCTGCCCCCCGTGGGGCGCCGGGCACCGGACTTTCGCCTGGTGGACATCGCCCTGCGCCCGCGCACCCTGGGCGACTTCCGGGGCAGGAAGAAGCTCCTGGTGGTCCTGCCCAGCGTGGAGACGGCGGTCTGTGCCGCCTGCTGCCGCAAGTTCGACGAGCTGGCGGCCGAGCGGGAAGACCTGTCGATCCTGGTGGTCTCGGCGGACCTGCCCTTCGCCCAGCGCCGCTTCTGCGAGGAGGCGGGGGTGGCACGGGTGACCCTGCTGTCCACCATGGGGGGCGAGGGCTTCGCCCGGGACTACGGGGTGCTCATGACCGATGGTCCCCTGGCGGGGCTGACGGCGCGGGCAGTGGTGGCCCTGGACGAGGACGACCGGGTGGTCTACACCGAGCTGGTCCGCGACCTGGCCCAGGAGCCCCACTACGCCAAGGCCCTGGCCGCCCTCTAGGGGATCCGCCACCGTCCCGTCATCCGAACCTATGAGGAGGAGCCGAGCGTGCTGATCTTCGAGCGGAGCCGGCCCGGCCGCCGGGCCCCGGCCCAGGCCCCCCGGGAGGCCGACGCCGGTCACGACCCCGATGCGGCCCGCTGCGAGGACCTGCCCCCGCACCTGCGCCGTCGCCGGCCCCTGGGCCTGCCCGAGGTCTCTGAGCCGGAGGTGGTGCGCCACTACACGGGCCTGTCCCGCCTCAACTACTCGGTGGACACCCACTTCTACCCCCTGGGCTCCTGCACCATGAAGCACAATCCCCGGGTCTGCCACGAGCTGGCCCTGCTGGAGCCCTTCCGGGAGCGCCACCCCCTGGCTCCGGAGGCCACCGGCCAGGGCCTGCTGGCCTGCCTGTGGGAGCTGCAGGAGCTGCTGGCGGCGGTCACCGGCATGGAGGCCTGCTCCCTGGCCCCCATGGCTGGGGCCCAGGGTGAGTTCGCGGGGGTGGCCATGATCCGGGCCTACCACCGGGAGCGGGGGGAGCCCGAGCGGGACGAGATCCTGGTCCCGGACGCGGCCCACGGCACCAACCCGGCCACTGCCGCCATGGCCGGCTTCCGGGTGCGGGAGGTGCCCACCGACGCCGAGGGGGACGTGGACCTGGAGGCCCTGCGCGCGGCCCTGGGCCCGCGCACGGCGGGCATCATGCTCACCAACCCCTCCACCCTGGGGGTCTTCGAGCGGCGCATCGAGGCCATCGCCCGCCTGGTGCACGAGGCCGGAGGCCTCCTCTACTACGACGGAGCCAACCTCAACGCCATCCTGGGCAAGGTGCGCCCGGCTGACATGGGCTTCGACGTGGTGCACCTCAACCTGCACAAGACCTTCGCCACTCCCCACGGGGGCGGGGGGCCGGGGGCCTGTCTCTTATACACA
>WFXX01000062.1 GCA_015490395.1 Gammaproteobacteria bacterium
GCTCGCACGGGCACCCTCTTCCTGGTACGTCAAGGCAGCCTGGACCGGCAGCGGGCCGCGGCCTCGGAGGCTGCCCGGCATCTGGCGCGGCGGCGAAGAGCCGGGCGTGGAAGCGGCGCACCTCCCGCCCATCTCCTGTCCCCCCCTCGGGGAAGACCAGGGGCCGGCGCCCCGCCCGCAGCCGCCGCGCCAGATGCCGGGCAGCCTCCGAGGCCGCGGCCCGCTGCCGGTCCAGGCTGCCTTGACGTACCAGGAAGAGGGTGCCCGTGCGAGCCGCCAGGTAGCCCACCACCGGCCAACGGCGGATCTCCCCCTTGGCCACGAAGTCCACGCTCTGGTCGGGGTGGGCCCCAGCGGTGGCCCCCAGCACGGGGATGTCCACCCAGGAGACGTGGTTGGCCACCACCAGGCAGGCCTCGGCGGCGGGGCGGCCGAAGACCCGCAGGCGCACCCCGAGGGCCCGCAGGACCTGGCGGTGCCACCAGCGCACGATGGCGTCCTGCCGGGGGGCCGGCCCACGGCGCCCGTCCGGGTCGCGCAGCCAGACCAGGGTGATGAGGGCGCCCAGCAGGAGCAGGCCCGCCAGGGCCGCGAAGCGCGCCAGGCGCAGCCAGGCCGGCGCCCGGCCCGCGTGCCACGGGGTGGACTGACTCAGGCCTCGCTTCCCTCCCTCCGGGGACCCTGCCGGGACGCAAGTCCTTGACACCCGTGGGGGGTGGAGCCAGAATCTAGGTCTTCCACGCCGCCTGCCGGGCGGTGCCCTCGGCTACGTAGCTCAGCCGGTTAGAGCACGGCACTCATAATGCCGGTGTCGGTGGTTCGAGTCCACCCGTAGCCACCAGATTCCGGGACGCCCGTCCTTCCGGCGGGAGGGCCGCCGGGCTCCGTGCCTCGCCTGAGGACCTTTATGAAACGCAGGATCGTCGGCTTCCACCGGGAGGACGAGAAGGACTGGGTGGCCGAGCTGCTCTGTGGCCACGGCCACCCGGTGCGCCACCGCCCCCCCTACATCAACCGCCCCTGGGTGCGCAGCGAGGCCGGGCGCCGCGCGCGTATCGGTACCGAGCTCAACTGCATGCGCTGTGAGCGCCTGGAGTGGCCCGAGGGCCTGGAGGAGGTGCGCCGCAGCCCTGAGCTGGACCGGGATGCCATCCCCCCGGCCCTGCTGGAGGAGCACCGCGCCGATGAGCCGGGCACCTGGGTGCGGGTGGAGGTGCTGGAGGGACGGGTGCGGCTGGTGCTGGGCCCGCCGCTGGGACGGGAGCTGGCGCTAGGCCCCGGCGAGAGCGGCCTCGTCCCCCCAGACGTGCCCTATCGGCTGGCCCTGCCCGAGAGCGGGTCAGTGCGGCTGCGCCTGAGCCTCCACCGCGCCCCCTGGGTGAGGACCGCGGAGGAGGAGGGGCCCCGCCGGACGCGGCGCCGGAGCCCGGAGCCGGCGTGAGCGTCCTCTGGCTGGCCTCTTATCCCAAGTCCGGCAACACCTATCTGCGGCTGCTGCTCCACGCCTACCGGCACGGGCCCCCGGAGAGCTCCGCGGCCCTGGAGGTCGCCTTCCCGGATCTGCACAAGCTGCTCTTCACCCGCCGTCGGCTGGACCCCGCCGGGCCGGTGCCGGGGGAGGGGGAGCCCTGGCTGGTCAAGACCCACTTCCGCTGGAGCCCTCGCCATCCCTACGCGGCCCGCACCGTGGGCTTCGTCTACGTGCTGCGCCATCCCCGGGACGTGCTGCTCAGCAACGCCCGCTTCTTCGGCCTGCAGGGTCGCGAGGCCCTGGAGGCTTTCGCCCAAGAGTTCGCCCACCACCTGGGGGTGCCCCGCTGGCGGCGCATGGGCATGGGCACCTGGCCGGGGCACGTGGCCAGCTGGCTGGGGGCCGCGGGGCGCTGGCCTCACCTGTTTCTGCGCTTCGAGGAACTGCGCCGGGATCCGGCGGGCGCTCTGGAGCGGATCCTGCGCTTCCTGGGTTGGCCCGTGGAGCGGCATCGGCTGGAGCGGGCGGTGGCCGGCGCCTCCCGGGAGGCCGCCCGGGCCCTGGAGCGCCGGGACCGGGAGCAGGGGGTGCTGGGGGCCTTCGGCACCCCCGGCGGCGGGCCCTTCGTGGGCGAGGGCGCTAGCTGCTCCAGCCTGGCCGAGGCGGCCGGGCCCGGGGCGGAGGCCCTGTTCCAGGAACGCTTCGGCGAGCTGATGCGCCTCTTCGGTTACAGTTGAACCAGAGGCTACGGTTGAACCGGGGGCTACGGTTGAACCGGGGTTCCCCCTCGTGCTGCTCTATCGCTGGGCTATCATGGGGCCCATGAGGCTGGCGACCCGTTGGTTCCTGCTCCTGCTGGTGGCGCTGTCGCTAGTCGGCTGCGCCACGGCCTACCAGGCCCGCCCCCTGCCCTTCAAGCTGCCCGAGCGCCACCCCAACGCCGTTCAGGTGGACGGGCTGACGGTGGCCGCCGAAGCCTTCGACCGGCGGGCCGCCGCCGCCCGGGCCTTCGGCTTCGACGTCCTGGGGGCCGGGCTCCTCCCGGTGCAGGTGGTCTTCGACCACCGGGGGGAGCGGCCGGTGCGCATCGAGCCGGGCCAGACCTTTCTCGAGGATGCCAAGGGCCGGCTCTGGCCCCTGCTGGAGGAGCGCTTGGCTTACGAGCGCGTGACACGCTTCCAGCAGACCCGCCAGGCCTTCCGGGAAGGCGTCTACGGCGGCTTCCTGGGCGGGGTGGCCGGGGCCCTGGTGGGGGCGGCGGTGGGGGTCATCGAGGGCGAGGACGTGGCCCGCCGGGCCGCGTCCCAGGGCCTCAGCGCAGGGGAAAGGTGAGGGCGTGCCGCCGACCCGTCCCCTCCTCCACCAGCTGCAGGCGCAGGCTTCGGGCCCGACCCGCCTCCGCCGGGAAGAACAGGAAGCCGTAGGCCAGATTCCC
>WFXX01000063.1 GCA_015490395.1 Gammaproteobacteria bacterium
GTGCCCCTGTTGGTGGCGAGTGCCGTGCGCTGGCGTCTGCTGGCCCGCCCCCAGGGGGTGGTGCGCCTGGCACGGGTGATCCACATCGCCTCGCCGGTGTCGGTGGTGGCCTTGCTGCTGACCCTGGTGCTGCTGTTCGGCTTCCAGGGGGGGCGCATCGTCGAACAACCGCTGGTGATCCTCCTGCTGGCGGTGCCCATCGCCATGCAGGTGTTTCTCAATGCCGGCATCGCCTACCTGGCCAACCGCGCCCTGCGCAGCCCCCACTGCGTGGCCGGCCCCTCCGCCCTCATCGGCGCCAGCAATTTCTTCGAGCTGGCGGTGGCCACCGCCATCGCCCTGTTCGGCTTCCAGTCCGGCGCCGCCCTGGCGACGGTGGTGGGGGTGCTGGTGGAGGTGCCGCTCATGCTGGCGGCGGTGAAGGCGGTGAACGCCACCCGCGCCTGGTACGAGGCCGCCCCCGGCGTGGTCCCCACCGAGGTCTGCTGCCCGCCCGATCTGCATCTCCACGGCGCCGCCGGCCGGCCCGCCTAGGCGGCCCCAGGCTGCGCCGCTGCCCGACGGGTCCCGGAAGCGGGCGCACTCGGAGGCCCCCCGGCGCAGGTCCCAGTCCGGGGGATGCTCGCCCACCGGGCACTCGGCCAGCCGGCTCTCGTAGAGGGCCCAGTCCCCGGGCTGGTAGGCGTGGCGCTGGGCGCCGCCCGCGATGCCCTCAGCGGCGAGGGGCGGCGCGGCGGCCAGGCCGGGCAGGATCAAGGCGAGGGCCCAGCGGCGCATCCCCCTTCACCTCCTCGGCTTCTGGCTCCGGCGATGGAGGATGGGTTGGGGGGGCCGGGAGTGCCCTGGGGTGCGCGAAGGCGGTCGCATGGCTAGAATGCGCATGCATTAGCGAACGCTGATACGGAGAGGAGCCATGAGACGGAGCGCGAGGAGGAGCGAGGCGATGCGGGCGCGCCGGGTGTGGGCGGCGGCGGCCGCCTTGGCCGGGTGCCTGGCGGCCGGGGCGGCCCAGGCCGGGGGCTGGAGGGTCCTGCCGGTGAAGGAGCCGGGCTTCCGGGCCCAGCCCACCCTGGCCCTGACCGGGGGGTGGATGGACCCGGACACCAGGCTAGGGGGCTCCACCGGCGTCTACGGGGCGGAGCTGTCCTTCAACTGCCTGCTGCTGCAGCCTCCGAGGAACCGCATCCGGACCACCCTGAGCTACCTGCGCTACGACGACAGCGGCCTGAAGCTCAATGACTTCGAGCTCAATCCTCACTACGTGGTGGAGGTGTCGGACAGGCTCTGGGTGGGCGGAGGGCCCGGCATCGGGGTGGTGAAGGTCGATACCTCCGGCAAGGACGCCACCATGCTGGCCTTCCAAGTGGGGGCCTCCCTGCACTACCGGACGGGCCGGCTCTTCCTGGGGGCCGAGGCCCGCTACCAGCTCACCCAGTCCAAGGACTACGGGCCGGCCGGGGGTCTGGACTCGGGGGTGAACAACTTCCGGGTGCTGGGCAAGGTGGGCCTGAACCTCTGAGCGGCCCTGGCGGCGGGCCCCGGGTGGCGGGACCGAGCGCCCGCGCCCCGGGGCCTGCTGGTGTCGGCTTGCTGGCGCCCCAGCCGGGGCCTCAGGGAAGGTACTTGATGGCGGCCACCACCAGGCCGCCTACGGTGAGGGTGATGCCGAAGGACCAGCGCATGAAGCGGTCCAGGCGCTCGGCCAGCGGCTCCAGCCCGCGCTCCACGCTCCCGAAGCGGGCATCGGCCTGCTCGAAGCGCTCCTCCTTCAGCCGGAAGCCCGGCTCCATGAGCTCCCGCTGGTGGCGCAGCTCCTCCTCCACCCGGACGATGCGCTCGCGCAGCTCCAGGTCGTCACGCACCAAGCCGGGGGCCGGGCGCGCCTCCACCTCCTCCCGGATGAGGTGGCGGATCTGCTCGATGTCCTTCTGGGCGAGGGCCATGGTCTCCTGGGGACCTTCCGTGGACGGGAAGGGATGCGGGCCCACGGCCCTATACCGCCCTATACCCTATCCCTTTGTGTCGGTGGTCCCTGGTCTCGGGTCAGGGGGCGGGCAGGGGCTCCACGCGGGCGGCCAGCCACCAGCCCCTGTCTCCCTCGCCCGTGCCCAGGCGGCGGGCGGCTTGGTCCTCCTGGAGGCCGCCCCCGCCCTGGGCGCCCAGCAGGACCCAGCGGTCTAGGGGGAGGCGGAGCTGCGTGGCCAGGCCGTGGGTGGCCAAGGGGCCCTGGGCCCCTGCCTGGGCCGCCCGCCGCCCCGCGGCCCGCAGCTCCAGGAGCACCTCCCCCTCCAGCAGCCAGGCCCGCACCTCCACCGCCGCCGTGGCCGGCAGGTGGGCCAGCTCCGCCAGCCAGGCCGCGGCGGGCCCGGCCCCGCCGAGGGCGGCCAGCCGGTAGGCGGGCAGGAGCCGGCCCACGGACAGGGCGACCGGCCGGCCCTCCGTCAGGCGCAGCTCGCGTCGGCGCTCCCCGGCCCCCTGGGTGGACCAGCGGCGCAGGCCGCCGGCCCCCAGGGGCGGGCTCCCCCGCCCGGAGCGCAGCAGGAGGCGCAGCGGGCGGGGCGGGCGGTCCAGGGCCTGGAGGGCTGGCAGGACGCCCTCCAGGAGCCCCGGCGGGCCCCGCAGGAGGAGCCGGCGGCCGTCCGCCGCGGCCCGGCCCTCGTCCCCCAGGAGCTCCCGGGCCACGGGCAGGAGGGCCTCCGCCGGCCGGTGACGCAGCTCCAGCACCCGCACCCCATCGGCCCCCGCGGCCCGCGGGCCCCCGAGGGGCGGGAAGGCTAGGAGGGCGGCCAGCAGGGCCGCGGCCGTCAGGGGCCCTCTCACAGGTGGAGCCGCCTCAGGTCCAGGTGGGGCTCGGCGACCTGCCAGCGCTCCTCGAAGGCCGCCTGGAGGCGCCGGGCCTCCAGGGGGCAGCAGAGGCAGAGCCGGCCCTGCCAGCGGGCGGCCAGGGGGCGCTGGAGGAGGCCCACCCCGTCGGCCACCAGGTACTCCTCCTCCACGGGGAGGTGGCGCTCCTCGGGGCGGAGGATGCGCAGGCGGCTGGGCAGGCGGTGGGCCAGCTCCACCAGGCGGTGGCCGTCCCGCACCGCGGCCGTGCAGTCCTCGAGCAGGATGCGCACCTGGACCCGGGGCCCGCCCAGGCACAGCGCCTTCACCGCCTCCACCAGCTCCGGAGTGCCGTAGAGGCAGGGATCCAGGTCCCGGGTGTGCAGCTCCAGGGAGCGGCGGGCCTGGCGGGCCAGGGCCAGGACGGCCAGGCGATGGGCCTCCCGGCCCTCCAGGTGGTGGACCTCCCGGTCCCGGCCCAGCCGGGCCGCCGCCCAGGCTGGCCGCTCCTCCTCCCGCTCTCGTTGCTCCATGCGCGCCTCCTCGGGCCTCGCCCCCTCAGCATAGC
>WFXX01000064.1 GCA_015490395.1 Gammaproteobacteria bacterium
ATCTGATCGTACGCCTTCACCTCCGCTCCACCATACTTCTCCGCAGACACCTTCGTCAGCGCCGCCGTCAGCGTCGTCTTACCATGATCCACATGACCAATCGTCCCCACATTCACATGCGGCTTCGTACGCTCAAATTTTTCCTTGGACATGAGTAACTCCCCCAGTACTTGATGCAGTTAGATACGGTTACGCTGTGCGATCGACTTTCAGCTCTGAACTTTGACGAAGACAATGGATCTCCGCGACCTGGACCTTTTTGACACTCAACGATATCACGTACTCCAAACCTACCGCTTGTTGTGTGGAGCCCATAACCGGACTTGAACCGGTGACCTCTTCCTTACCAAGGAAGTGCTCTACCGACTGAGCTATATGGGCCGAACTTCTCGCCTCGGGGGCAATCCACCCCTTCCTCCAGCTCAACCCGTTCAGACGAACCACTTCACTACCGGCAGCTGCTGGAGCGGGTGATGGGAATCGAACCCACGTCATCAGCTTGGAAGGCTGAGGTTCTACCATTGAACTACACCCGCCTTGAGGACGGCAAACCGACGCCGGCCACCCGCCCGCCGCGCCGGAACTCGCCGCCTGCCTTCCAAACCTGGTGGAGGGGGGAGGATTCGAACCTCCGAAGGCAGAGCCGTCAGATTTACAGTCTGATCCCTTTGACCGCTCGGGAACCCCTCCTCGAGTATAGAAGGGGGCATATTTTGAGAGCTGCACGCCGCTCTGTCAATCCCTCCCGCCCCTGCTAGGCGATGTACCCCTCCCGTTCCAGGTAGAGGAAGACCCGCTGGGCAGCCTCCTCCACGCTGAGCTCGCTGGTGTCCAGGCGCAGCTCAGGGTCCTCGGGGGGCTCGTAAGGGTCCGAGATGCCGGTGAACTCCCGGATCAGGCCCGCCCGAGCCTTGGCGTACAGGCCCTTACGGTCGCGCCGCTCGCAGACCTCCAGGGGGGTGGCCACGTGGATCTCGATGAAGCCCCCATAGGGGCTGATCATCTCCCGCACCTCCTGGCGTACCGCAGCATAGGGGGCAATGGGGGCGCAGATGGCCACCCCCCCGTTCTTGGTGATCTGACTGGCCACGAAGCCGATGCGCCGGATGTTGAGGTTGCGATGCTCCCGGGAGAAGCCCAGCTCGCTGGAGAGGTGCTTGCGGACCACGTCCCCGTCCAGGAGGGTCACCGGTCGCCCCCCCAGCTCCAGGAGCTTGGCCATGACCGCCTTGGCCACCGTGGACTTGCCCGCCCCGGAGAGGCCGGTGAAGAACAGGGTGAAGCCCTGCCGAGAGCGGGGCGGGAAGCGCTGGCGCAGCTCAGCCATGACCTCGGGGAAGGAGAACCAGGCCGGCACCTCCCTGCCCTCCCGCAGCCGCGCCATCAGCTCCGGCTCGTCCAGACGTCGGGGACGGGCGGTCGCGGGCACCTCCCGCCATGGGACAAAACCCCCGGCCTCCTCCAGGTAGGCCGGGGCGGGGACGGGGACCAGGGCGATGCGCAGCCCCTCGGCGGCCCGAGCCAGGGCCTCCGCCACCTCGTCGGCCTCCAGGCCGTAGGCGTCGGGGCCGGCCCCTTCCCGCACCCCGCTCTCCCAGGCCATGTGGCTGCAGCCCAGGTTCTGCCTCAGCAGGGCCTGCCAGAGCACCTCCCGGACCGTGGCGGGCCGGCGCGGCAGGCCGAGGAGGCTCAGGGCCGTGCTGGGCTCGGGGAAGCGGGGCAGCGCCGCCCGCAGGGCCCGGGCCAGCCAGTAGTAGTCCTCCCGCTCGTCCACCACGGGGTGCAGGAGCAGGTTGGCGCCCAGCTCCCGGACCAGCTCCATCCCCAGGCGATGCTGGGCGGCATGCACCGGCCCCGGCAGGTGCAGGGCCACCACCCGGTCCCAGCCCCGCTTGGCAAAGAGGGCCCGCAGCTCGGCGGGGCTGTGCCACAGCGCAGCGAAGGCGTGGTGGCCGGGCAGCTCCACCCCCTCCACCGCTCCGGCCACCCGCCATGGCAACAACCGGGGGGCCTGGGCCGCCCGTACCCCGTAGAGGGCCCGGGCTTCGTCCTCGGGATCTGCCTCCCAGATCTCCTCCACCCGGAGCACGGCCAGGAGCACCCCCTCCAGGTCCCGCAGCCCCAGCAGACCCCCGGGGCGCAAGGCGGCGGCGGTGGCCTCGTCCACGTCCAGCGTCAGGGGCCAGGGGCAGAAGGGGCCTTCCGGCAGGCGCATCCCGGCCAGCACCGCCGCATGGGCCTCCCTACCGAGGTAGCCCCGCAGGGGGGCGGCGGCACCTCCTAGCAGCAGCTCCAGCTCCATCTGCTGGCGGGGATCGAGGTCCCAGGAGGGCAGCTCCAGGGCCCGGGCCTTGAGCGTGGCGACCTGCTCGGGATCGGCCAAGAGGGGACGCGGGGGATCGGCCCGAGGGCTGCGAGGGCCGGAAGGGGGCATGGCAGGCGGGCTCGCTGGCATGGTGACTTTAATATTAAGTTTAACGCCGCCCGCCGGGTCCTGCCCACCGCCGGCGTGTGCGAGCGGCGATGCTATGCTATCGGCCCCTCGGAGCCGGAGGCGGACCATGGCGCAGGTGCTGGTCACCGGAGGAGCGGGGTACATCGGCAGCCACGTGGTCCGCCAGCTCGGCGAGGCCGGCCACGAGGTGCTGGTGGTGGACGACCTGTCCACCGGGCACGTCCAGGCCGTGCTCCACGGGGAGCTGGTGGTGGCCGACAGTGGCGACGAGCCCCGTATGCGCGCCCTCTTGGAGGGCCGGGGGGCCGAGGCGGTGCTGCACTTCGCGGCCCGCACCGTGGTGCCGGACTCGGTGCGCGATCCCCTGGGATACTATCTGGCCAACACCTGCAAGACCCGCTCGCTGCTGGCGGCCTGCGCGGCGGTGGGGGTGAGGGTCTTCCTCTTCTCCTCCACGGCGGCGGTCTACGGCCATCCCCCGGGGGGACGGGCCTCGGAGGACAGCCCCACCGAGCCCATCAACCCGTACGGGGCCTCCAAGCTCATGAGCGAGCGCATGCTCCAGGATCTGGCGGCGGCGGGCGGGCCGCGCTACGGGATCCTACGCTACTTCAACGTGGCGGGGGCAGATCCGCTGGGGCGCATCGGCCAGGCCACCCCCCGGGCCACCCACCTCATCAAGGTGGCCTGCGAGGCTGCGGTGGGCAAGCGCGAGGCGGTGGAGATCTATGGCACAGACTACGACACCCCGGACGGGACCTGCATCCGGGACTACATCCACGTGGAGGACCTGGCCCGGGCGCACGTGCTGGCCTTGGAACGGCTGCTCGAGGGCGGCGAGCCCTTCGTGCTCAACTGCGGCTACGGCCGCGGCTATAGCGTGCGGGAGGTCCTGGAGGCGGTGCAGCGGGTGCATGGCCGCCCCCTGCGGCTGCGGGAGGGACCCCGCCGCGCCGGGGATCCGCCCGTGCTGGTGGCCGAGGCCCACCGCATCCGTGCGCTCTTGGGCTGGGAGCCCCACCACGACGACCTGGAGACCATCGTGGCCTCGGCCCTGGCCTGGGAGCGGCGGCTGCAGAGCGGCCGCCCTTGGGGCGCGGCGGCCACGGGGGGCGCCTGAGGTGGGCCCGCGGGGGCCAGCGCGGCCAGCCCTCGCGGTAGCCCTGCTCCTGGCGCTCCTGCCCGCCGCCTGGGGCGGCGAGACACGCTATGTCAGCGACCAGCTGGAGATCACCCTGCGCACGGGCAAGAGCATTCGCCACCAGATCATCAAGCTCCTGCCCAGCGGCACCCCGGTGGAGGTGCTGGAGACCGATCCCGAGAGCGGCTACACCCGGGTGCGCACCCGCGACGGGAAGGAGGGCTGGGTCATCACCCGCTACCTGATGGACACCCCCAGCGCCCGGGACCGCCTAGCCGAGGCCCAGCGTCGCCTGGCCAGCCTGCAAATCGAGCGCCAGCGCCTGCAGGAGCGCCTGCAGGAGGCAGAGCAGGCCCGACAGGCGCTGGAGGGGACCAAAGCGCGCCTGGAGGAGGAGAACCGCAAGCTGCGCCAGGAGCTGGCCTACGTGCGACGCACGGCGGCCAACGCCCTGGCCATCGACGGCGAGAACAAGCATCTCAAGGAACAGCTGGTGGGCCTGCAGACGGAGATCCAGGCCCTGCAGCAGGAGAACGCCGCCCTGCGGGACCGCAGCGACCAGCAGTGGTTCCTGCGCGGGGCCGGGGTAGTGATCGCCGGCATCCTCCTGGGCCTCCTCCTGCCCCGGCTGAGGCTCCAGCGCCGCTCCCGGTGGGACCGTCTTTGAGGGGACGATCGGCCGTTCCGCGTATCGCCCTGTCTCGATATCGGCCCAGGCAGGCGCCTCAGCCTCCCTCCCCCACGCTCGGGACGCAGGCCTCTAGGCGGCTGAGGTCGCGCACTGCCCCCTGGGAGGCCGAGGTGGCCATCAGGGCATAGGCCCGCAGGGCCCGGGAGACCGGACGCCGGCGGGCCGCCGGCTGCCAGGCCCGGGGGCCGCGGGCCTCCATGGCCGCCCGGCGCCGAGCCAGCTCCTCCTCGCTCACCAGCATGCGGATGCTTCGAGCCGGGATGTCGATGGCCACCAGGTCCCCCTCCTCCAGGAGGGCGATGTTCCCCCCCTCAGCCGCCTCGGGGGAGATGTGCCCGATGGACAGCCCCGAGGTGCCCCCGGAGAAGCGGCCGTCGGTGATCAGGGCGCAGGCCCTGCCCAGGCCCTTGGCCTTCAGGTAGCTGGTGGGATAGAGCATCTCCTGCATCCCCGGCCCCCCGCGCGGGCCCTCGTAGCGGATGACCACCACCTCGCCGGGATGGATGCGGTCGCCCAGGATGGCCTCCACCGCCTCCTCCTGGCTCTCGAAGATCCGCGCCGGGCCCTGGAAGGTCCAGAGGGAGGGGTCCACGCCGGCGGTCTTGACGATGCAGCCCTCCTCGGCCAGGTTGCCGTAGAGCACCGCCAGCCCTCCGTCCTCGCTGTAGGCGTGCTCGAAGTCCCGGATACAGCCGCCCTCGCGGTCCAGATCCAGCGCCTCGTAGCGCCGGTCCTGGCTGAAGGGCTCGGTGGTGGGCACGCCACCCGGGGCGGCCCGGTAGAAGCGGCGCACCTCCTCGTCCGTGGTGCGGCGCACGTCCCAGCGCTCTAGGGCCTGGCCCAGGGTAGCGGCATGCACGGTGGGCACCTCCCGATGGATCAGGCCCGCTCGGTCCAGCTCCCCCAGCAGGGCCATCACCCCACCGGCACGGTGCACGTCCTCCATGTGATAGCGCTGGGTGGCAGGGGCCACCTTGCACAGGTGCCGCACCCGCCGGGAGAGGCGGTCGATGTCCTCCAAGCCGAAGGCCACCTCCCCCTCCCGGGCGGCGGCCAGCAGGTGCAGGATGGTGTTGGTGGAGCCCCCCATGGCGATGTCCACCGCCATGGCGTTCTCGAAGGCCTCCCGGGTGGCGATGCCCCGGGGCAGGGCCCGCGGATCCTCCTCCTCGTACCAGCGGCGGGCGAGCCGCACCACCAGCCGGCCGGCCTCCTCGAACAGCCGGCGCCGGTCGGCGTGGGTAGCCACCAGGGTCCCGTTGCCGGGCAGGGCCAGGCCCAGGGCCTCCATGAGGCAGTTCATGGAGTTGGCGGTGAAGAGGCCTGAGCAGGAGCCGCAGGTGGGGCAGGCCGAGCGCTCGACCTGCGCCAGCTCGGCATCGCCCACCGCGGGGTCGGCGGCGGCCACCATGGCGTCCACCAGGTCCAGGCGCGCCTCCCGCCCATGCAGCCGCCCGCGGCCAGCCTCCATGGGACCACCGGAGACGAACACCGTGGGGATGTTCAGCCGCAGCGCCGCCAGCAGCATCCCCGGGGTGATCTTGTCGCAGTTGGAGATGCACACCAGGGCGTCGGCGCAGTGGGCGTTGACCATGTACTCCACCGCATCGGCGATGAGCTCCCGGGAGGGGAGGGAATAGAGCATGCCGCCGTGGCCCATGGCGATGCCGTCGTCCACAGCGATGGTGTTGAACTCCCGGGCCACCCCCCCGGCCTCGTGCACCGCCGCCGCCACCAGGCGGCCCAGCTCCCGCAGGTGCACGTGCCCCGGCACGAACTCGGTGAAGGAGTTGGCCACGGCCACGATGGGCTTGGTGCCCAGGTCCTCGTCGCGCAGGCCCGTGGCCCGCCACAGGGCCCGGGCCCCGGCCATGTGCCGGCCACGAGTGGTGGTCCAGGAGCGGTATGCAGGCATGGCTTCCCCCCGAAATGGGCGCCAAAGGGTTTGCTAGGATACCAGACCCCCCAACACAGCCCCGATCAGGAGCCGGCCGTGTCCCAGAGCCCCTCCCGTGGCCTGTCCCCGAGCCCCCGGCCCCACCAGGCCGCAGCCTCCGGCACGCCCGAGCCTCGGCCCGAGGAGCGGGCGCGGGCCCGGGAGCGTCGCCGCCTGGAGCGGAAGCTCCTGCACTATACGGGCAAGGCCATCGCCGACTTCCGCCTCATCCGGCCAGGAGACCGGATCCTGGTCTGCGTCTCCGGGGGCAAGGACTCCCTCACCCTCCTGGAGCTGCTGCACCGGCTCCGGGCCCGGGCCCGGGGCAAGTTCGAGCTCCACGCCCTCACCCTGGACCAAGGGCAGCCGGGGTGGGACGACGCCCCCCTGCGGGCCTGGCTGGAGGCACGACACTATCCCCACACCATCCTGCGCCGGGACACCTTCTCCGTGGTCACGGCCAAGGTCCCCGCGGGCAAGACCTACTGCGGGCTGTGCTCCCGGCTACGGCGAGGGCACATCTACACCTTTGCCCGGCGCCACGGCTACAACAAGGTGGCCCTGGGGCACCACCGCGACGACCTCATCGAGAGCCTGCTCATGGCGCTCCTCTACAATGGGGAGATCCGCTCCATGCCCCCGAAGCTGCGCACCGAGGAGGGGGACCTGGTGGTGATCCGCCCCATGGTCTACTGCCAGGAGCGGGACATCGCTGCCTACGCCCGCCTCGCGGGCTTCCCCATCCTGCCCTGCAACCTGTGCGGCTCCCAGCCCCGCTCCGCCCGCCGGCGGGTCAAGGCCCTCATCGCCGAGCTGGAGGCGGAGAACCCCAAGGTGCCCGCCAACCTGCTGCACGCCTTGCAGCGGCTGCGGCCCAGCCATCTGATGGATCCGCGCTGGTGGGACTTCGCCGGCCTGGACGGGCCGGCGCCGGAGGAGGCCCGCGGCGGCACCACGTCCCGGCAGGGGGGCGCCTGAGGGCAAACAAAAAAGCAGCCGGCCGAGGCCGGCTGGTCAAGGGACGGCCCGAGGCCGTCCTGGGAGGTAGGGTTGAGGAGGAAAAGATCCGTCGGTTCGTAGGGCCTGGGAATCAAGCCCCCGTAGCCAACATACCGATGAAGAGCCCCACCGAGATCACGATGAAGGCCAAACTGATGACGAAGGACAGCGTGTACTCATTCATGGCATCCACTCCCTTTGGGAACCCCCTTGCCCCTCCCGAGGGCTCGCATGGGGGCACCGTTGCCACCGCTCTCTCCCGTCCCCAATAACCGAGGGGATAGGTGCGGCAAAAACCTTAGCAAATAGATTGACTAAAGATCAACATGTTTCTTCCGACAAATGATCACATTTTGTTTAGGGTTTTAATCAACCTCCCGTTGGGGGGGCGGTCCCGGTGAGCCCTCCCTCGGCGCGCGGCAGGCCAGAGGCCCACCCGGAGCTCCAGGCCTTCGTGGCCCGCTTTCGGGACGCCACCCCTTACATCCAGGCCTTCCGGGGGCGAACCTTCGTGGTGGCCTGCGACGGCCAAGCGGTGGCCGATCCGGCCTTCCCAGCCCTGATCCGGGATTTGGCCCTGCTGCACAGCCTGGGGGTGCGCCTGGTCCTGGTGCATGGCGTCGAGCCCCAGATGGAGGAGCGGCTGCGCCGGGAGGGAATCCGGCCCCGGGAGGTGGATGGGCGGCGGGTGACCGATGCCCGCACCTTGGCCTGCCTCAAGGAGGCCGCCGGCACGGTGCGTGTGGAGATCGAGGCCCTGCTCTCCATGGGGCATGCGCGCCTGCCGGGTACCCGTCCGGCCCCCATCCGAGTGGCCTCGGGCAACTTCGTGGTGGCCCGCCCCCTGGGCGTGCGCGGGGGGGTGGACTTCCAGCACACCGGGGAGGTGCGGCGCATCGATGCTGAGGCCATCCGCCGCCTGCTGGACGAGGGGGCGGTGGTCCTGCTGCCCCCCCTGGGCTACTCGCCCACGGGGGAGGTCTTCCATCTGGAGGCCACCGAGCTGGCCCCAACGGTGGCCGCCTCCCTGCAGGCGGACAAGCTGCTGTGCCTAGTGGCAGCACGGGGTGTGCCGGGCAGCGGGAGGCGGCTGCTGCGCCAGCTCAGCCTGGGAGAGGCCGAAGCCAGGCTCCAGACGCCCCGGCCAACCCTGGCGACGGAACTGCGCGCTTGGCTGGAGGCGGCGGTGGCCGCCTGCCGGCAGGGGGTGCGACGGGCGCACTTGGTGGACCGCCGGCTGGATGGGGCCTTGCTCCTGGAGCTCTTCACTCGGGACGGAGTGGGCACCATGGTGTGCACCGATGTCTACGAAGGCACCCGGCGGGCCACCGTGGAGGACGTGCCCGGGATCCTGGAGCTCATCGCCCCCCTGGAGGCGGCTGGGGTGTTGGTGCCCCGCTCCCGGGAGCGTCTGGAGCTGGAGATCGGCCGCTTCACGGTGGTGAGTCGGGACGGGCGCATCATCGCCTGCGCCGCCCTGCATCCCTTCCCCCGCCAACGGGCGGGGGAGATCGCCTGCCTCGCGGTACACCCCCAGTACCAGGGGGCCGGCTACGGCAGCGCCCTCCTGGCCCGGCTGGAGGAGGAGGCCCAGGAGCTGGGCCTGGAGCAGGTCTTCGTGCTCACCACCCGCGGCGCGCACTGGTTCCAGGAGCGAGGCTACCACCCGACAGGCGTGGAGGCCCTCCCGGTCGCCCGGCGCCGCCTCTACAACTGGCGGCGGGGCTCCAAGGTCTACGTGAAGCTGCTGGGGGCGGAAAAGAAAAGGCCGGGGTGAGAACCCCGGCCCCAAGCCGTCGCACCCTCGCGGGGCACGTCCTCTTCTTGCCCGAGCCTAGGCCATCGCTGCCCCGAGGAGGGCCAGGACGAAGACGCCCAGGAAGGCCCCCAGGATGATGATGACCTCGTCTGCGGTCTGCCGCTCCAGGCTGCGGCTCGGGGGGACCTCGCCCCCTCTACCTCCCATCGGTGTGGTCTCTGCCATCGTTCGCCTCCCCCGCCGATGCGGGAAGCAAGGCCTGTGACAGCGCGCCAGTATCAGCTGCTTTCCTGACGCAAAGAATGGAAATAGGCCACGCCGGGCCGGCTGTCAAGCACCCCCTCCGGGGCGGGCGTCGGGCGAGGTCGTCCGGCCCGCACCAACCGCTCCGCCCCCGCCTCCACCAGGGCCTGCTCCACCAGGGCCCGGACCTGGGCCCCGTCCTCCAGGGCCAAGGCCTCCCGGACCAGCTCCCGGGCACGACGGTAGGGCACCGCCCGGATGGCGGCCTTGACCCGCGGCAGGCCCGCCACGCTCATGCTCAGGTGGTCCACCCCCATGCCCAGCAGGAGCACCGCCGCGGCGGGATCCCCG
>WFXX01000065.1 GCA_015490395.1 Gammaproteobacteria bacterium
GAGGGGGGGTGGCGGCTGGAGGGAGTGGTGCGCAGCCGCCTGAGTCTGGAGGCCGTCTCCAGCCGCCGCCTGAAGCGGCTGAGGCTGACGGAGCTCGTGGACCCCGCCCTGCTGGCCCTGGCTGGGGAGCGGCCCCATAGCTTGCCGGTGGCGGAGCTGCTGCCCCAGGTGCGGCGCCTGGAGCGCAGCGGGCTGGACGCTGGACCCTATGCCGCGGCTCTCTGGGCCAAGCTCACGGCCCCGTGGTCCACGGCGGTCATGGTGCTCCTGGCCGTGCCCTTCGTCCTAGGGCCTCTGGGCCGCACGGGCGTAGGGCCTCGTCTGGTGGCGGGCGTGCTGGCGGGCATGGCCTATTACCTGCTCAGCCGGGGCCTGGCCCATGCGGCCCTGGCCTATCAGCTCAGTCCCGCGCTAGCGCACGTCCTGCCGCCGCTCCTCTTCCTCGGGTTGGGCCTGGCTCTGCTGCGCCGGGTGCCCTAGTCCTCATTGCTTGTGCGCTCTGAGGGTTCGAGGTCCAGCACCGGCTCGGGGCGGGGTTGGGGTGCACCGTCGGGCAGGCGGCCCCAGCGCCAGAGGGTCCCGTCCAGGGCCAGGGCCTCCGAGGACTCCCCCTGGGCGGCCACGGCCACGATGCCCGCCAGCCCCGGCACGCGGGTCGGCAGGTGGCGCGGGCGCAGGTCGCCCAGGCCGAGCTGGCCGGCCCCGTTGGCCCCCCAGGCCCAGACGGTGCCGTCCCGGGCCAGGGCCAGGCTGTGGGCCCGGCCGGCGGCCACGGCCCGCAGGGGGGGCAGGCCGGGCACCGAGACCGGACGCGCGCGATCCCGCAGGTCGCCCAGGCCGAGCTGGCCGGAGCCGTTGGCACCCCAGGCCCAGAGGCTCCCGTCGGGCCGCAGCAGCAGCCGGTGGCCCGCGCCGCGCGCCAGGTCCGAGATCGGGCGCCGGAGGCCGCCGGCCACCCCGGCGGCTAGGCCCTGGATGGGCACGAAGTCCGCGAACTCCTGCTCCGGCACCCCGCCCGGGACGGTGCGCTGGTAGCTCACCCGATAGCGGCCGTTGGGGTCCAGGGGGAAGGGCCCACTGATGGAGACCAGGTCCGGGGGCAGGTTCACGCTACCGTAGGTCAGGGGTGGCTCGATGAGGTTCTCGCCGCTCTGCACGCTCACCGACCACATGGTCACGGTGAAGTCGTCCGCCGGGGTGATGGCGATCTGGAACACTGGCCCGCCATCCCAGGTGAAGACCGGGCGGCAGTCGTTGGGATCGCAGCGGCTGACCCGGATGGGCGGGGCCTCGGCGATCACGCTGGGGTCTGGAGGGATGAGCTCACTGCCGCCGCTCAGGTAGCAGCCTCCCAGCAAAGCGGGCAGGAGCAGCAGGGGCAGGTGGCGGCCGGGGGCGCTCATGGGAGGCCATTGTAGCCCGCCGGGGCCTTGCAAAGCCCCGGCCCCTGTCGCCAAATAGGGACCTTTCCAGAGCGTCGGCCGCCGGCATGCATTCCTCGCCTTTCCTCCCGCTCGCCGTGAGCACCTCCTGTGCCTGCCCCCCCACCGGGGCTGGAGGGCCGCGGTGAGCGAGGGGATCGTGCTCCTCGTCGCGGCTGCTGCCTTGGCGGCTGCCTCCCTGACTTGGCTGGCCTTGCGTCCGGGGCGGGTGGCCCGGGAGGCTCGGCTGCGGACGCTCGAGGCCCAGCTGGCGGAGGAGCGGCAGGCGGCGGAGGCCCTGCGCGGGGCCCTGCGGGAGGCCGAAGGCGCGCGCGCGGCCGCTGAGGAGCGGGCCGCCCGGGTGCCGGAGCTGGAGGCGCGGCTGCAGGCTCGGGAGAAGGAGCTGGCGGAGCTGCGGGAGCGGCACGCCCAACTGATGGAGCGGGTGCACCACGTGGAGCGTTCGGCCCAGGAGAAGCTGGCCCTGCTGGAGGAGGCCCGGGCCCGCCTGGCGGAGGCCTTCCAGGCCCTCTCGGCCGAGGCGCTCCGGCACAACAACCAGGCCTTCCTGGAGCTGGCCCGCCAGAGCCTGGCCCGGTTCCATGAGGCGGCCAAGGGGGAGCTGGAGGCCCGGCGCCAGGCCGTGGAGGCGCTCGCCCGGCCCATCCGGGAGTCCCTGGAGAAGGTAGATGCGCGTATCCGCGAGCTGGAGCAGGCCCGCGCCGGGGCCTACGCGGCCCTCAGCGAGCAGGTCCGGGGGCTGCTGGAGGTGCAGCGGGAGCTGCGGGGCGAGACGGCCCGCCTGGTCAAGGCCCTGCGCCAGCCCCACGTGCGCGGCCGCTGGGGCGAGCTGCAGCTGCGCCGGGTGGTGGACATGGCCGGCATGGCCGAGCACTGCGACTTCCAGGAGCAGGTGAGCGCCGCCGACGGGGAAGGCGGACGTTTGCGCCCCGACCTGGTGGTGCACCTGCCGGGCGGCAAGCGGATCGTGGTGGACGCCAAGGCGCCGGTGGACGCCTACATGGCGGCGGTGGAGGCGCCCACCGAGGAGGAGCGGCGCCGGCTCTTGGAGCGTCACGCCAAGCAGCTGCGCCAGCACATCGACCAGCTGGGCCGCAAGCAGTACTTCGCGCAGTTCCAACCCTCGCCGGAGTTCGTGGTCCTCTTCGTGCCCGGGGAGGCCTTCTTCAGCGCGGCCCTGGCGGTAGACCCGGAGCTCATCGAGTACGGCACCCGCCGCCAGGTCATCCCCGCCAGCCCCACCACCCTCATCGCCCTCCTTAAGGCGGCGGCCTATGGCTGGCGCCAGGAGGCCGTGGCCCGCAACGCCGCCGAGGTGGCCCGCCAGGGGCGGGAGCTGTACCAGCGCCTGGGGAAGCTGGGCGAGCACTGGGTGCAGGTGGGCCGGCGCCTGGAGCAGGCGGTGCAGGCCTACAACCGCTCGGTGGGCACCCTGGAGGGGCGGGTGCTGCCCGCGGCCCGGCGCTTCGAGACCCTCCAGGCCGCCCTCCGGCGGCGCGGCCTGGAGGGTCTCGAAGCGCCGGGCCGCGGGCAGCACCCGCCCCTCCAGGGTGCCCACCGAGCGGTTGTAGGCCTGCACCTGTCTCTTATACA
>WFXX01000066.1 GCA_015490395.1 Gammaproteobacteria bacterium
CACCAGACCATGCTCATCAACGAGTACCGCCTGAGCGCCCTGGACCCCAAGGCCCGCAAGTTCCTGGAGGAGGAGATGGAGAAGTTCCTCTTCGGGGAGGGCTCCCGGCCGCCCGAGGGCTACGTGCCCCCCAAGGATTCCTAGAGGCGCCGCCCGGGAGCGACGGCCCGGGGGCCCAGGGGTCGCAAAGGAAAGGGGGCCCGCGGGCCCCCTTTCTCGCGCACAACCCTTGAAGCGTCCGTCGTCAGAGCTCCTGGGCGTGCTTGGCCAGGTACTCGGCCACCCCCTCGGGGGTGGGCTTCATGGCCTCCTTGCCCGGCTCCCACTCCGCGGGGCAGACCTCGCCGTGCTTCTCCACGTACTGCAGGGCATCCACCATGCGCAGCATCTCGTCCACCTCGCGGCCCAGGGGCAGGTTGTTCACCACCTGGTGCTGCACCACCCCGTCCCGATCGATGAGGAAGGAGGCGCGCAGGGCCACCCCGTCGGGGTGCTCCACCCCGTAGGCCCGGGTGATCTCGTGCTTGATGTCGGCCACCAGGGGGAAGCCGATGGGGCCGATGCCGCCCTTCTCCACCGGCGTCTCCCGCCAGGCGTGATGGGTGAACTGGGAGTCGATGGACACGCCCACCACCTCCACGTCCCGCTCCTTGAACTTGGCCAGGCGGTGGTTGTGGGCCAGGATCTCCGTGGGGCAGACGAAGGTGAAGTCCAGGGGATAGAAGAACAGGACCACGTACCTGCCCTTGAGGTCGGAGAGCCGGAAGTCCTCCTTGATGCTGCCGTCCGGCATCACCGCCGGGGCGACGAAGTCCGGAGCCTGTCGGTTGACCAGTACCATCGGGAACCCCCCTTTTTGTTGCGGGAACTCAAACGCTTAGCCGATCTTTAGACCATGTCCAAACTGTAGCGGAAGGGCGAAGGACGCGCAAGGCGCCGCTCAGCCCTCGCCCTCGAGCCAGGCCGCGCGCCGGGCCCGGGCGGCCCCGTCCGCCCCCGGGTCCAGGCTGAGCACACAAGTATCCTCCCGGGGCGGCTGGAGCGCCACCTCGAAGGCCAGGAGCTCGTCCCGGCGGAAGGCGTGCACCGTCACCCGCTCGCCCGGGGCATAGGCCGCCAGGAGCTCCTCCAGGTTGGAGCGGGTGGCCCGCAGCCCTCCCACGGCCACCAGGACGTCCCCGGGCGAGAGCCCGGCCCGCTGGGCCGCCCCCCCCTCGTAGACGTGCACCAGCCGGGCGGCCTCGCCCTCCTCGGCCAGGCGTACCCCCAGAGAGGGACGCCGGCGCAAGACCTCCAAGGGCTGCGAGGCGGGCCGGCCGCCCTCGTCGGACAGCCCCTCGGCCGGGCGCAGCTCGAAGCGCACCCCGAAGGGCTCCAGGAGCTCGGCCAGGGGCAGCTCCGCGGTACCCTCCACGTAGTCCCGGAAGAAGGGGCCCAGATCCAGGCCGGAGAGCTTCTCCACCAGGGGCCGGAGGCCGTCCTCAGGCAAGGGCCTTCCCGTCAGGCCATGGCGGCGCCACAGGGCGCGCAGCACCTCGTCCAGGGAGCAGCCGTTGCCGGTGCGCAACCGCAGGGTGAGATCCAGGCACAAGGCCACCAGGGCCCCCTTGGTGTAGTAGCTGACGATGGCGTTGGGGGCGTTGTCGTCCTGCTTGTAGAGCTTGGTCCAGGTCTCCAGGCTGGACTCGGCCACCGACTGGCGGAAGCGCCCCGGTGAGCGCCAGACTCTGGTGGCGAGCTGGCCCAGCAGCTCCAGGAAGCCCTCCGGCCCGAGGAGCCCGCAGCGCACCAGGCTCAGGTACTGGTAATAGGTGGTGACACCCTCGAAGGCCCAAAGCAGGCGCGTGTAGCGCTCTCGGTCCAGGTCCAGGCCCGCCAGGGCGGCGGGGCGGATGCGCTTGACGTGCCAGGTGTGTAAGTACTCGTGGCTGCAAAGGCCCAGGAAGGTGCGGTAGTGCTCCTCGCTGCCACCGTGGCGCTGCGGCAGGTCCCGCCGGCTGCAGAGCAGGGCGCAGGAGCTGCGGTGCTCCAGCCCCCCGTACCCCCTGTCCACCGCCGTGACCAGGAAGAGGTAGCGCTCCATGGGGGGTGGCTCGCCGAAGAAGCGGATCCAGTGCTCGCAGACCCGCTGCAGGTCCCGGGCAAGCCGGTCCAGGTCGGCCCGGTGGTGGCCGGTGAGGGCCAGGTCGTGGGGATAGCCGCAGGCGTAGAAGGTCACCAGGTCGAAGGTGCCCATCTCCACGGGGTGGTCGATGAGCTCCTCCCACCCCGCGACCCGGTAGGTGCCGAAGCCGTAGGGGGGCGCCTCCAGGCGGGGCATGGCGGTGGCCACCCGCCAGCGGCGGCCAGCCTCCCCTTCGGGGGGCAGGATCTCCACCACGCAGGGGCGGCCCTCCTGGCCGTGCACCCGCAGGAAGACGCTGGTGCCGTTGAAGAAGCCGTGGGTGGTGTCCAGATGGGCGGCCCGCACCGAGAGCTCCCAGGCATAGACCCGGTAGCGCAGCTCCAGCGGCCCCTGGCAGGGGGCACAGCGCCAGGTGCTCTTGTCCAGCTTCTCCGCCGGCACGGTCCGGCCCCGGCAGCGGGCCTGGAGCTCCACCACGTGCTTGGCGAACTCGCGGATGACGTAGCTGCCCGGAATCCAGGCGGCCATGGACAAGAGCTGGCCGGCGGGATCCGGCTCCGGGACCTCCAGCTCCACCTCGAACAGGTGCGCCGCGGGATCCGCCGGGCGGATGCGGTAGCGCAGCGGCCGCTCAGCCATGGCCCGCTCCGCCTCCTCCCCTGCCCCGCATTGCCTGAGCGCCGCCCTCAGTCTCTTCGCCGCCCATCTTAGCGCCCTCCCACGCCCGCCGGGGCCACCCGGCCTCGGCCAAGGCCCGCACGCAGGCCCGGACCAGGCCCGGGCCCCGGTAGACCAGGCCCGTGCATAGCTGCACCAGGCTGGCCCCGGCCCGGACCTTCTCCACGGCGTCGCGCCCCTCCAGGATCC
>WFXX01000067.1 GCA_015490395.1 Gammaproteobacteria bacterium
CACCGCCCTGGGGGTGGCGGCCACCGCCCTCCTGGCCGGGCTCGGCGAGGGGGCCTGGCTGGCCGCGGCCTGGCTCTACGGGCTGGCCGTGGTGGGCTTCGCCGCGGGCAACGTCTTCTACGACGCCCTGCTGGTGGCCGTGACCGAGCCCGCCCGCTACCACCGGGTCTCGGCCCTGGGCTACGGGCTGGGCTATCTCGGCGGCGGGCTGCTCTTCGCCCTCGCCGTGGCCCTGGCCCAGTGGCCGGGGGCCTTGGGGCTGGAGCGGGAAGGGGCCGTGCGGCTGGCCTTCCTGCTCACCGCCCTGTGGTGGGGCCTGTTCAGCCTGCCCCTGTTCCTGCGGGTGCCGGAGCCTGCAGGAGAAGGGGCCGCCGCGGGCTGGGGACGGCTGCTGGGCGAGAGCCTGGCGGAGCTGCGGGGGGTGCTCCGGCGCCTGTGGCGCAGCCCGGCTCTGCGGCCGGCGGCCTGGTTCCTGGCGGCCTACTGGTGCTACATCGACGCCGTGGGCACGGTCATCCGCATGGCCGTGGACTACGGGCTGGCTCTGGGCCTGGAGCAGGGCCACCTGGTGGGCGCCCTGCTGCTGACCCAGTTCGTCAGCTTCCCTGCGGCCCTGGCCTTCGGCCGCCTAGGCGAGCGTTTCGGTGCCCGGAAGGCCATCCTGATGGGGCTTGCCGTCTACCTGGGGGCCGTCCTTTGGGGGACGCGCATCGAGACGGCCGCCGGCTTCTATGTTCTCGCCGCCGTGGTGGGCTTGGTGCAGGGGGGCGTGCAGTCGCTGAGCCGCTCCCTGTACGCGGCCCTCATTCCCGCGGCGGAGGCGGGGGCCTTCTTCGGCCTCTACAACATGCTGGGCAAGTTCGCCGCCGTCCTGGGGCCGGCCCTCATGGGCCTGGCCGCCCTCTGGAGCGGCAGCGTGCGCTGGTCCATCCTGGCGGTGGCCGCCTTGTTCCTGATCGGGGCGGCGCTCCTGCTGCGCGTGCCGGAGCCGCGCGCGGCAGGGTCGAGATGAGGATTATGGAGATGGCGCTCCCTAGGGGAATCGAACCCCTGTTACTGGCGTGAGAGGCCAGCGTCCTAACCGCTAGACGAAGGGAGCGGCGAAAGGCGCCAAAGCGCAAGAAGCTGCTATTATACGCGCCGAGCCATGACAGACAAGACACCGATTCGGGCGCCCGTTCCCGGCCCGGCCGCCGCCGAGGCCCCGGCCGCAGGGAGCGGCCCGCGGATCATCCCCCGCTCCGAGCACCGCATCTCCCGCTCCCTCATCAGCCCCAACGCCCTCAAGGTCCTCTATCGCCTCAAGCACGCCGGCTACCAGGCCTATCTGGTGGGCGGCGGGGTGCGGGACATGCTCCTGGGGCGCGAGCCCAAGGACTTCGACGTGGCCACCGATGCCCGGCCCGAGGAGGTCAAGCGGCTCTTCCGCAACTGCATCCTCATCGGCCGCCGCTTCCGCTTGGCGCACGTGCGCTTCGGGGACGAGATCGTGGAGGTGGCCACCTTCCGGGCTCGGGTGGAAGGCCCGGCGGAAGAGGGGGACGTGGTGGTGGCCGAGGACGGCCGCATCCTGCGCGACAACCTCTACGGCACCCTGGAGGAGGATGCCTGGCGCCGGGACTTCACCATCAACGCCCTCTACTACGACATCCGTGACTTCTCGGTGGTGGACTACACCGGAGGGATGGCGGACCTGGAGGCAGGCCTCATCCGCCTCGTGGGCGAGCCGGTCCGCCGCTACCGGGAGGATCCGGTGCGCATGCTCCGAGCGGTGCGCTTCGCCGCCAAGCTGGGCCTGCGTATCCACCCCGACACCGAGCGCCCCCTCTTCGAGCTGGGGCACCTCCTGGAGGACATGCCGCCGGCGCGCCTCTTCGAGGAGGTGCTCAAGCTCTTCCTGGGCGGCTGCGCGGTGCAGACCTTCGAGCTGCTGCGCCACTACGGCCTCTTCGGCCGGCTCTTCCCGCAGACCGAGGCCTGCCTGGCCGAGGAGGAGGAGGGCTTCCCGCATATGTTCCTGGTGCGGGCCCTGGAGGACACCGACCGGCGCATCCAGGAGGGCAAGCCGGTCACTCCCGCCTTCCTCTACGCGGCCCTCCTGTGGGAGCCGCTGCGGCGCCGGATGCGGGCCCTGATGGAGGCGGGGGCCAGCGAGCTGCAGGCGGTGCAGCAGGCCGCCCCGCAGGTGGTGGCTGAGCAGCAGCGGCGCACCGCCCTGCCCAAGCGCTTCGCCCTGCCCATGCGGGAGATCTGGCAGCTCCAGCCGCGCCTGGCCCGCACCACCGGCAAGCGCCCCTTGAAGGTCCTGGCTCACCCCCGCTTCCGGGCGGCCTACGACTTCCTGCTGCTGCGGGCCCGTGCGGGAGAGCCGGTGGAGCACCTGGCCGCCTGGTGGACCCGGCTGCAGGAGGCGGGGGGAGAGGAGCGCCAGCGCCTGCTCCGGGAG
>WFXX01000068.1 GCA_015490395.1 Gammaproteobacteria bacterium
ACGCTCCACTGGGCGCCGTCGCCGCTGGCGAGCACGGTGAGCTGGCGGCCGTAGCCCGCGGAGGCCGCCGCTAGATACTGGCTGCCATCCCAGGCCAGGTCCAGCAGCCGCACCGGCACCGGATTGGTGGGATCGCGCACGGGGGTCCACACCTGGCCGGCGGCGCTCCGGTAGACGAGCCCCTGGCCGAAGCCGTAGGTGGCCGAGGCCAGGAAGCCCGCGCCTCCCCAGGCCACGGCCTCCACGCCGGCCCCCTGGGGCAGGCCCAGGGCATAGGGGCCGTTCCAGGTGAGGCCGTCGGCGCTGGTGTAGGCCCGGCCGTCGGCGGTCACGGCTACCAGGAGGGGGGTGCCGCCCCCGTCCCCTTCCGCCACGGCGCGGAGGCTCCCGAAGCCGCCCGCGGGGACCGGCGCCCCGGTCCAGGCCAGGCCGTCAGGGCTGGTGAGCACCAGGTCCGGCCCCACGGCCACGAACAGGCCGAGCCCCGGCGCCCAGATCACGTCCTCCAAGCCTGCCCCCAGGGCCACGCCGGCGGGGCCAGCGTCGGTCCAGCTGGCCCCCCCGTCGGTGCTGCGCAGCACCGCGGTGCCCACGGCCACGAAGATCCCCGCTCCGTCGGTGGCCACCGCCCGTAAGGTCTCGGGGCCCACGCGCACCACAGACCAGCTCGCGCCGTCGTCGGTGCTGCGCACCACCGTCCCGGCCTCCCCCACGGCCACGGCGGTGCCGCCCGCGGCGGCCACGGCGTGCAAGTCGTTGCCCTGGGGATGGGGATGGGCCCAGCGCCAAGTGAGGGCCTGGGCGGGGGCCGCCCAGGCGGCGGCCGCAGCCAGGAGGAGCACAACCGCCTGGAAGGACGGATACAGGCCGGGCCAGACGCCCCAGGCGCGCCGGTGCGCAGACGGTGCCCGCATGACGATCCCCCCGTCGTTTCCGCCCCTTTCCGCCACCCGCGGACGGGGACGGCGCCCCTCCGCTAACCCTGGAGGGGTCTAGCCGTACGCTGACGGGACGTCCCTGTGCCCGGCATGTGCCCGTTGGCGACGCCGGCCTCCACGCCGGCCCGATAGGCCCGACCAGGCCGCCGCCGGCCAAGCAGGTTTTTTAATACTTACGGGATGTTATCGCCTTTTTTCTTGAAAGGCGTCGTTTCCCGGTTCATCCTAGCCACCCGGGGCAGCGGCGTCAACGCGCTTCCCGGCGACCGCCCGCCCCGCCGCCTGCCGGCGGTCGAAGGGGCGCAGCTCCTCGCCCCCGATCACCTCCCGCTCAAGCAGCAGGGCGGCTAGCTCCTCCAGATCCTGGCGGCGTTCCTGGAGGATACGCTCCACGCGCCGGGCCTCGGCCTCCACCAGGGCGCGGACCTCAGCGTCGATGAGCCGGGCCGTCTCCTCGCTGTAGTTGCGTTCCTCGTAAGCGGGCCCACCCAGAAACTGGGCCTCCTGGCGCCGGCCATAGGTGAGGGGACCCAGGCGGCCGCTCATCCCCAGGCGGGTGACCATGGCGCGGGCGATCTCGCTGGCCTTCTCCAGGTCGTTCTGGGCACCGCTGGAGACGCTACCGAGCAGCAGCGCCTCGGCGGCCCGCCCGCCCAGGAGCACGGCCAGCTGGTCGCGCAGCTCCTGCTCGGTGGAAAGGAACCTCTCCCGCACCGGCAGCTGCAAGGTGAAGCCCAGGGCACCGATCCCCCGAGGGATGATGGAAACCTTGTGCACGGGCTCCCCCGTGGGCACGCTGAGGGCCACCAAGGTGTGTCCCGCCTCGTGCACCGCCACCCGACGCTTCTCCTCGGGGGTCAACGCGGTGGACTTCTTCTCGGGGCCGGCGATGACGCGGTCGATGGCAGCCTCGAAGTCGGCCATGGTCACCGCCCGGTGGCCCCGGCGCACGGCCATGATGGCCGCCTCGTTGACGATGTTGGCCAGATCCGCCCCCACGAAGCCCGGGGTGCGCTGGGCCACCACCCGCAGGTCCACGTCCTCGGCCAGCTTCACCTTGCGGGTGTGCACCCGCAGGATGGCCAGCCTTCCTTCCAGGTCCGGCTTGTCCACTAGGATCCGGCGGTCGAAGCGCCCGGCCCGCAGCAGGGCCTTGTCCAGGATCTCCGGGCGGTTGGTGGCGGCCATGACCACCACCCCGGCGGAGGGATCGAAGCCGTCCATCTCCACCAGGAGCTGATTGAGGGTCTGCTCCCGCTCGTCATGGCCGCCGATGGCTGGCCCCACGGTGCGGGTGCGCCCGATGGCGTCCAGCTCGTCGATGAACACGATGCAGGGGGCCTTCTGACGCGCCTGCTGGAAGAGGTCCCGCACCCGGGCCGCCCCCACGCCGGCGAACATCTCCACGAACTCCGAGCCGCTGAGGCTGAAGAAGGGCACCCCGGCCTCGCCGGCCACGGCCCGCGCCAGCAGCGTCTTGCCCGTGCCCGGGGGGCCGACCAGGAGCACACCCTTCGGGGGCCTGCCGCCCAAGGCTTGAATACGGGCCGGGTCCTTCAGGAACTCCACCACCTCCTTGAGCTCCTCCTTGGCCTCGTCCACCCCGGCCACGTCGTCGAAGGTCACCTTGGGCAAGGTGTCCGGGTGGATGCGGATGCGCCGGCCGATGCGCAGAAAATCCTGCCCCGCGGCCCCCGCGCGCCGCAGCATCCAGCCCCAGAGCAGGAACAGCAGGCCAAAGGGCAGGACCCAGGTCCAGAAGAAACGGGAGAAATCGTCCGAGAGCCGGCGGACCTTGAAGGTCACGCCGTGCTCGCGCAGCTGACGCGCCAGCTCCTGGTCCGTGGGCGGGACGGTGATGAAGCGCACCGGCTGGCCCGTGGCGGGGTCCTCCTCGGCCAGCTCCCCGCTGATCCACTCGTCGGTGACCAGGGCCTCGCGGACCTTGCCCTCCTCCAGGTAGGCCATGAACTGGCTGTAGGGGATCTCCCGCACCCCGGACTCGGGGAGGGTGAAGACGTAGAAGCTGCTGGCCAGGAAGAGCAGATAGAGGGCCAGCAGAAACCAGGGCCGGTGCCAGAGGGGGCGGCCCTGCTCCGGCTTGTTGATCTCGATCCGGCGCTCGCGCATCTCGGCCATGACGATCTCTCCCTGCCTTCGAGGGGACGAGGCCGAAATGGCGGCGACCGGACCGCCTTTCAAGGGCCGGTGGCAGAGCGGCGAGACCCTAAGGCCACAGATCAGGGGGCCTCCAGGCGCGCCTCGTAGCCCTCCTCCCGCACCGCCTGCACCAGGGCCTCGGGGTCCGCTGTCCCGTGGATCAGGGCCCGGCCCTCCTCGAGGCGCACCTCCACCTGCTCCACCCCCGGGACCCCCTCCAGGGCCCGCCGCACAGCCCCCACACAGTGGCCGCAGCTCATACCCTCGATGCTCAGCACCAC
>WFXX01000069.1 GCA_015490395.1 Gammaproteobacteria bacterium
GCTGCGCCCCGCGGCGGCGGGCCAGCGGTCCTGCGGGACCGCGCCGCACCCGCTCTCACGCGCCAGCCGCACCGCAAACGTCGCTGCCCCGATCCACGTGCCGCCTGCTCGCCCTGGTGACGCCGTTCCCATTCGGGCGCCTGGGGCGCTGCGCCGGGAACCGAAGCCTCGCTCGCCGGCCTCTAAGGCCTGGCACGGGCCCGCCCAAGAATCCCGCCTGTCCGCACTCTGGGGGGGCGCGCCGGCAGGGAGGCGCAAGCCGCAGGCTGCGGGCCCGCTCGGGCGCCGGTACTATAGCAGCCCGGCTGCCTCGCGGCAAATAGGGTCTTGTCATGCAACTTGTTGAGATGGGGAGCAAAATGGCCACGGGGCCGGTAGGGGCCGGGGTGCGCCGGGAACGGGTGGACGCCGCCCGGGCCGGCCAGCGCATCGACAACTACTTGCTCGCCCGCCTCAAGGGCGTGCCTCGCAGCCGCGTCTATCGGCTGCTGCGCCGGGGGGAGGTGCGGGTCAATGGGCGGCGCGCCGCCCCCTCCTATCGGTTGCGGGCCGGCGACGAGCTGCGCATCCCGCCGGTGCGCACCGGCGCGGCCGGTCCCCCGCCCCGTCCGGGAGAGCGGCTCCTGCGGCGGCTGGAGGCGGCGGTGCTCTACGAGGACCGCGAGGTGCTGGTGGTGGACAAGCCGGCTGGGGTGCCGGTGCACGGCGGCAGCGGCCTGTCCCACGGGGTGATCGACGCCCTGCGCCTGCTGCGCCCCGGCGAGCCCCTGGAGCTGGTGCACCGCCTGGATCGGGACACCTCCGGCTGCCTGGTGGTGGCCCGCCGCCGCAGCGCCCTGCGGCACCTGCATCGGGCCCTGCGCGAGGGCCGGGTGGAGAAGACCTACCTGGCGCTGGTGCGGGGCCGCTGGGAGGGGGCAGGCGAGGTGGCCGCCCCCCTGCGCAAGCGTGTCCTCCCCTCTGGTGAGCGGTTGGTGCGCGTGGACCCTGCTGGCAAGGAGGCCCGTACCCGGTTCCGGCCCTTGCGACGCTACCGCTCGAGCGCCTGGGAGGCCACCCTGGTGGAGGTCACCCCGCTGACCGGGCGCACCCATCAGATCCGGGTCCACGCCCGTCACGCTGGCCATCCTATCGCGGGCGACCCCCGTTATGGGGATCCGGCCTTCGACCGTCACCTGGAGAGCCTGGGTCTGAGACGGCTATTCCTGCACGCGGCCCGTGTCGCCTTCCTCCTGCCTTCGGGGCGTCGGGTGGAGGTGGAGGCCCCTCTGGAGGGCCGCTTGGTCGCCCTGTTGGCGGCCCTGGAGGAGGGGACGTGAGAGCCTACCGGCTGCTGGTCTTCGACTGGGACGGGACCCTGGTGGACTCGGCGGGCCGGATCGTGGCCTGCATGCGTGCCGCCGCCCGGGAGGCGGGTCTGCCCGTGCTGCCCGAGGGGCGGCTGCGGGACGTCATCGGGCTTGGCCTGCGCCAGGCCTTGGCGCGGCTGTTCCCCGAGGCGAACGAGGAGGCCTTGGCCCGCTTCACCGCCCGCTATCGCCACCACTACCTCCACGGGCCCCACCGGCCGGTGCGGCCTTTCCCTGGCGCCGACGCCCTCCTGGAGGCCCTGGAGGCGCGCGGCTACTGGCTCGCGGTGGCCACGGGCAAGAGCCGCGCCGGCCTGGAGCGCTCCCTGGACGAGCACGGCTGGCGGGGCCGCTTCCTGGCCACCCGCTGCGCCGACGAGACCTGCTCCAAGCCCCATCCCCGGATGCTGCAGGAGATCATGGGGGAGCTGGACGTGCCCCCGGAGCGCACCCTGATGATCGGCGACACCGAGTACGATGTGCTCATGGCCCGCCGGGCCGGGGCCGATGCCCTGGGGGTGGCCCACGGGGTGCACGGGCGCGAGCGGCTGCTGGCCCACGGGGCCCTCGATTGCGTGGACGGCCTGGACGGGGTGCTGGACTGGCTGGAGGGCCGGCGCGAGGAGGCAGGCGATGGCTGAGGAGCGCGACGAGGGTCGGGAGCGGGAGCGGGCGGCCTGGGAGGGCCCGCCCGCCGGCGAGCAGGGCC
>WFXX01000070.1 GCA_015490395.1 Gammaproteobacteria bacterium
CGGTCATCGCCCTGGGGGTGGCGGTGGGCCTGGCGGTAGGGGCCTGGCGGCTGGTGGCCGGGGTGCCCTTGGCCTGGCTGATGGTGCCGGGCTACCTGCTGCTGCTGCTCCAGACCTGGCGAGCGCCGCGGCTCATCGTGCCCATCGCCTACGACGCCGGGGGGGTCACCACCTCCGTGGTCACCGTGCCCCTGGTCACCGCCCTGGGGTTGGGGCTGGCCAACGCCCTCCCCGGGCGCAGCCCGCTGGCGGAGGGCTTCGGGCTGGTGGCCTGCGCCTCCCTGTTCCCCATCGCCGCGGTGCTGGCCTACGCCCAGATCGCCGAGTGGCGGGCCCGCCGCGCGGCCCGGGGCAGGGGGGAGGCGCATCCGGGCGGACGCTGAGGGTGAGGGATAGCGAGGAGGGGAAGTCCCCATGCACTTCAAGCTGCTGATCGCGCTGGTGGAGGAGGACAAGACGGACGCAGTGCTGCACGCGGCCCGGGAGGCCGGGGCCACAGGAGCCACCGTCATCAGTCAGGCCCGAGGCGAGGGGCTGCTCAAGCCCAAGACCTTCCTGGGCCTGGCCCTGGCCGCGCCCCGGGATGTGGTCCTGCTCCTGGTGGAGGAGCACATGGCCCGCAACATCCTCGAGACCATCAACGAGGTGGGCGGCTTCGACAGCCGGCCCGGGGCAGGCATCGCCTTCCAGATCGATGTCGAGGACGCGGTGGGGGTGGCCCACCAGGTCCAGGAGCTCAGGCCCAAGGTGGAGGAGGAGCTATGAGCGGGCGACGCGTCATACGGGTGCGGGACGTGATGAAGCACCAGTTCGACATGGTGGACGGCATGACCACCGTGCGCGAGGCCCTGGAGCGGATGCAGCACGTGGAGACCAAGGCCCTCATCGTGGCCAAGCGGCACCCCGACGACGAGTACGGCATGGTGCTGCTGTCTGACATCGCCCGCCAGGTCCTGGCCAAGGACCGGGCCCCGGAGCGGGTGAACATCTACGAGATCATGAGCAAGCCGGTGATCAGCGTGCACCCGGACATGGACATCCGCTACTGCGCCCGGCTCTTCGAGCGCTTCGACCTGTCCCGGGCGCCGGTCATCGAGTACGGGGAGGTCATCGGCATGGTGAGCTTCACGGACATGGTCCTGCGGGGGATGCTCCGGCTGCGGGAGGGCTGAGGGGCAGGGTTGAAAGGGACGGGGGCACGCCCCATCTTGTGGGAGCGCGCATCCAGCGGGGGGCGCGCAAGCGGCCCCCGGCCCTGTCTGGAGGTTTCCGACCCATGCGAATGGACAAGCTGACCAGCCGCTTCCAGCAGGCCCTGGCCGAGGCCCAGAGCCTGGCGGTGGGCCGCGACCACCCCTTCATCGAGCCCGTGCACGTGATGATCGCCCTCCTGGATCAGGAGGGGGGTACGGCCCGGCCCCTGCTGGCCAAGGCCGGCGTCCACGTGGACCGGCTGCGCTCCCAGCTCGGCGAGGCCCTGGAGCGCCTGCCCCGCCAGGAGGGGGGCACCCCGGGCGAGGTGCACGTCTCCAACGACCTGGCCAGGCTGCTCAACCTGACGGACAAGCTGGCCCAGCAGCGCCAGGACCGGTACATCGCCAGCGAGCTGTTCCTGCTGGCCGCGGTGGAGGACCGGGGCGAGGTGGGTCGGCTGATGCGCGAGGCGGGGGCTACCCGCAGCGGGCTGGAGCGGGCCATCGAGGAGCTGCGGGGGGGTGAGCAGGTGACGGACCCCAACGTCGAGGAGCAGCGCCAGGCCCTGGAGCGCTTCACCGTCGATCTCACCCAGCGGGCCGAGCAGGGCAAGCTGGACCCGGTCATTGGCCGGGACGAGGAGATCCGCCGCACGGTGCAGATCCTCCAGCGCCGCACCAAGAACAACCCCGTGCTGGTAGGCGACCCGGGCGTGGGCAAGACCGCCATCGTGGAGGGACTGGCCCAGCGCATCGTCAACAAGGAGGTCCCCGAGGGGCTGCGGGACAAGCGCATTCTCGCCCTCGATATGGGCGCCCTCATCGCCGGGGCCAAGTTCCGCGGCGAGTTCGAGGAGCGCCTTAAGGCCCTGCTCAACGAGATCCGCAAGGAGGAGGGCCGGATCATCCTGTTCATCGATGAGATCCATACCATCGTCGGGGCGGGCAAGGCCGAGGGGGCGGTGGACGCCGGCAACCTCCTCAAGCCGGCCCTCGCCCGGGGCGAGCTGCACTGCATCGGGGCTACTACCCTCGATGAGTACCGGCAGCACATCGAGAAGGACGCGGCCCTGGAGCGCCGCTTCCAGAAGGTGCTGGTGGACGAGCCGACGGTGGAGGACACCATCGCCATCCTGCGGGGACTGAAGGAGAAGTACGAGCTGCACCACGGGGTGGAGATCACTGACTCGGCTATCGTGGCCGCGGCCACCCTCTCGCACCGCTACATCAGCGACCGCAAGCTCCCGGACAAAGCCATCGATTTGGTGGACGAGGCTGCCTCGCGGATCCGTATCGAGATCGACTCCAAGCCCGAGGAGCTGGACCGCCTGGAGCGGCGCCTGATCCAGCTCAAGATCGAGCGCGAGGCCCTCAAGAAGGAGACCGACGAGGCCTCCCGCAAGCGCCTCGCGGCCTTGGAGGAGGAGATCCAGCGCCTGGAGAGGGAGTACGCGGAGCTGGAGGAGGTGTGGAAGGCCGAGAAGGCTGCCCTCCAGGGCACCCAGCACATCAAGGAAGAGCTGGACCGGGCTCGGCTGGAGCTGGAGACCGCCCGCCGGGCCGGGGACTTGGCCCGCATGTCGGAGCTTCAGTACGGGCGCATCCCCGAGCTGGAGAAGCGGCTCGCCCAGGCCAGCGAGGCCGAGTCTCGGGAGTTCAAGCTCCTGCGCAACAAGGTCACCGAGCAGGAGATCGCCGAGGTGGTCTCCCGCTGGACGGGGATCCCCGTGTCCAAGATGCTCGAGAGCGAGCGGGAGAAGCTCCTCCACATGGCAGAGGCCCTGCGCCGGCGGGTGGTGGGCCAGGACGAGGCGGTCTCGGCCGTGGCCAATGCCATCCGCCGCTCTCGGGCTGGGCTGGCCGACCCGCGCCGGCCCATCGGCTCCTTCCTGTTCCTGGGGCCCACCGGGGTGGGCAAGACCGAGCTCACCAAGGCCTTGGCGGAGTTCCTCTTCGACACCGAGGAGGCCATGATCCGCATCGACATGTCCGAGTACATGGAGAAGCACGCCGTGGCTCGCCTGATCGGGGCCCCGCCAGGCTACGTGGGCTACGAGGAGGGTGGCCAGCTCACCGAGGCGGTGCGCCGCAAGCCCTACTCGGTGATCCTCTTTGACGAGGTGGAGAAGGCCCACCCGGACGTGTTCAACCTGCTGCTGCAGGTGTTGGACGACGGGCGTCTGACGGACAGCCACGGGCGTACCGTGGACTTCCGCAACACGGTGATCATCATGACCTCGAACCTGGGCTCGCAGCTCATCCAAGAGATGACCCGCACCGGGGACTACGAGGCCATGAAGACCGCCGTGATGGAGGTGGTGGGCCAGCACTTCCGGCCGGAGTTCATCAATCGCATCGACGAGGTGGTGGTCTTCCGGCCTCTGGACCGGGAGCAGCTGCGGAGCATCACCCGCATCCAGGCCGAGTACCTGCGCCGGCGCCTGCGGGAACGGGAGATGGACCTGGAGATCACCGAGGCGGCCCTGGACAAGCTGGGGGAGGCTGGCTTCGATCCGGTCTACGGTGCCCGGCCCCTGAAGCGGGCCATCCAGCAGCTGCTGGAGAATCCCCTGGCCCAGGAGATCCTCAAGGGCCGCTTTGGCCCGGGCGACGTGATCCGGGTGGATGTCGAGGGCGAGCAGCTGACCTTCGCCAAGGCCGAGCGTCGGGCCGCCTGAGCCTCCGGGGCGTGGGGGAGACCCCAGGCCCTTGGGCGCCGGTGCCGGGATGGGCTAGGATGGCCCGCCGGCCCGGAAGGCTGCGAGGAGAGGAGGGCGCGTGCTCGACCTGCTGCTTATGCTAGGGCTGCTGCTGGTGATCCTGGCGGCGGCCCAGATCTTCGTCAACGCCTTGGAACACCTGGGGGATCGGTTGCGCATCTCCGAGGGCGTGACCGGCTCCCTCTTCGCCGCCGTGGGCACGGCCATGCCGGAGTCGGTGGTGCCCCTGCTGGCCCTCTTCGCCGGAACGGCGGACCAGGCCGTCAACGAGGAGATCGGGGTGGGGGCCATCCTGGGCGCGCCCCTGATGCTGGTCACCCTGGCCATGGGCATCTTGGCCCTGGTGGCCGGCTGGCGCCGCGGCTGGACGGCACCCTTCCACCCGGAGCCTACCGGCCTGCGTCGGGATCTGGACGCCTTTCTCCTGGCTTTTACCGCCGCGGCCCTGGCCATGGCCGTGCCTCACTCGGCCGAGCTGTTGCGGGTGCTCTTGGCCATGGGGCTGGCGGTGGGTTACTTCGTGTACGTGCTGGCCACCCTCCGGGCCTCGGAGCGCCTGGTGGCGGACGGTCACGGCACCGAGGCCGAGCGGCCCCTGCTGCTGACCCGCTTGGGCTTGCCTGACCACTGGGGGACCATCTTGGCCCAGCTCGTCCTGGGGCTGGCGCTGCTGATCGCAGGGGCCAAGGGCTTCGTGCACGAGGTGGAGCAGGTGGCCTCCATGCTGGGGGTTTCAGCGCTGCTGGTCTCCCTGGTGCTGGCGCCGGTGGCCACGGAGCTCCCGGAAAAGGTCAACAGCGTGCTCTGGATCCGCCAAGGCAAGGATACCTTGGCCTTCGGCAATCTCACCGGGGCCATGGTCTTCCAGGGCACCCTTTTGCCTGCGGTGGGCATCCTGATGACGCCGTGGGATCCCCGTCTGGAGGCGGTGCTGGGGATCGGGCTGTCCTTGCTGGGGACGGCCTGGCTGCGCTGGTGCCTGGCCCGCGGCGGGCTGCGGGTCTGGCAGCTCCTGCTCAATGGGGCCCTGTATCCGCTCTACTTGGTGGGGACGCTACTCAGCGGATGAGCACCCGGGTGCCCACGCGCACCCAGTGGGCGAGCTCCTCGATCTCCTCGTTGGTCAGGGCGATGCAACCCTGGGTCCAGTTGAAGCGGGCATGGATGAGAGGGTCTCCCCGCCCCAGGCCGTGGATGCCCAGGTAGCCTCCCAGGGCCGTGCCCTGGGGAGGTACCCTGCCCTCGGCCAGGGCGCGCCGGATGGCCTCGTAGGTGGCGCGGTCGATGAGCCCCCGCGCCAGGGCCTCCCGGGCCAGCTCGGCATTGGGGTAGTCAAAGCCGAAGAAGATGTGGAAGCGGCTCTTGCGGTTGATCCAGGCGATGTGGTACTCCCCGAGCGGTGTGGTGCCATCGCCCCGGCGGCGCAGGCGGGCCACGCCTCCCCGGCCCAGGGCGATGTTGCGGAAGACCCGGCGGGGGCGTCCGTCCTGCATCACCGCCAGGGTGTGGGTCTGGGTATCCACCAGGATCCAGGGCTCACGGTCCCCGGCGGAAGCGCCTGCCGGCGCGGGCGCCAGGAGGGCTAGGAGGGCTAAGAGGGCCGGGAGGGTCCACGGGACCGAGCCCGCCGCTGGGGCAGCGACGCGGGCGGACATTGGCCTCGGGGTGGGGGCTGCCATGCCGATGAGCGTCCTGGCCGGTGCGGGTCCCCGGTGTCCCGTCCTAGCCGCCTCGCGGCGATCTAGGACTCTCTCCCAGTATATCGGCCCGCTATGGGGGTGCCTTGAGCGTTGGCGGGCGGCGGCCGGGGCCGTGCTGCTCCTGTTGGCCGGGGGCGCCGGGGCGGCTACCTATCCCATGCCCCCACCGGGTGAAGACCTGGTGGGGGAGCTGGGCGTGGCGGTGGTGGCCCCGGGCGAGACCTTGCTGGACATCGCCCGCCGTCATGGCCTGGGTTTGGAGGAGCTCAAGGCAGCCAACCCCGGGGTGGACCCCTGGTTGCCGGAGCCTGGCCGTCGCATCCTGCTCCCGACCCGCTACGTCCTCCCTCCTGGCCCCCGCGAGGGGATCGTGGTCAACCTCCCCGAGCTGCGTCTCTACTACTTCCCGCCCCCGGGCCCCGACGGGCGCCGGGTGGTGGAGACCTATCCCCTGGGGATCGGGGCCGAGGGACGAAGCATCCCCTTGGGGCGGACCCGCATCGTGGCCAAGCGGCGCGATCCCCCCTGGGTGGTGCCGGCCTCCATCCGGGAGGAACATGCCCGCGAGGGCAATCCCCTCCCTCCGGTGGTGCCCCCGGGGCCCGATAACCCCCTCGGCCGTTTCGCCCTGCGGCTGGGCTTTCCCGGCTACCTGATCCACGGCACCCACCGGCCCTTCAGCGTAGGGATGCGGGTCAGCCACGGTTGCCTGCGGCTCTACCCGGAGGACATCGAGCGCCTCTACGCTCGGGTGCCGGTGGGGACCCCGGTGCGGATCGAGAACCGGCCGGTGAAGGTGGGCTGGTCCGGCGGGATGCTGCACGTGGAGGCCCACCCTCCCCTGGAGGAGGATCGGCGTCGTGGACGGAGCTTGACCCCGCTGGTCCGGGCGGTGTTGCGTCTGGTGCAGGACGCGATCCCGGAGGTGTTTTGGGAGGAGGCCCTAGAAGTGGTGCGGGCGGCCCGAGGCATCCCCCAGGCCCTTCCCTCCAGCCACGGCCTGCGTC
>WFXX01000071.1 GCA_015490395.1 Gammaproteobacteria bacterium
CCGTCCTGGGGGTGGACGTGATGGCCCTGCCCTTTCCTGCCGAACAGGGGTGGATCGTGCACCGCGCCAGCGGGGTGGAGGTGCTGCTGATGCAGCAGGAGGCCCTCGGGGATGGCCACCGGCCCCTCCGCGCCCAGGAAGGCCCGCAGGGCCTGCGGCCCGGCCTCCCCCAGGGCCTCCTGCTGCATCAGCAGCACCTCCACCCCGCTGGCGCGGTGCACGATCCACCCCTGTTCGGCAGGAAAGGGCAGGGCCATCACGTCCACCCCCAGGACGGGCTTGAGCTCCCGGTCGAACCAGCCGAAGACGTAGTCCAGGGCCCCCTCGCGGCAGAGCCACGCCTCCACGTGGCGCAGCATGGCCTCTCCGTAGAGCCTGCCCCGGGCATCGAAGAGAGGGGCCTCGATCATGCGGATGTTCTCGAAGCGGTTGGAGACCTCCCGGGCCACGGGATCGCGCACCAGGCTGATCACCCGAAGCGGCCCCGGCCAGCCCTCCCGCAGCCGCTCGCGCAGCGCCAGGCCCAGGTGCACATGGGGCGGCACCGGCCAGCCCTCCCGGCGCAGCTTGCGGTAGTAGCCCAGGAGGCCCTCCCCCAGGGAGTGGATCTGGAGCACCGGGAGGCCCGCGCGCTCCAGGGCGGCCACCACCGCCGTGGAGCCCACCTTGCCCATTTGGTAGACGAGCACCGGGGCCGTTCCGGCGGCCAGCAGCTGCCCCAGGGCCTCCCGGGTGGCCGCGTACTCCGGGTCCGCGCGCAGCTCGTCCATGGCCCCTTTCGTCTAGAGGTCAAAGATAATGCCCACCGACAGGCTTTGGCTGGTGAAGCTCCCCAGCGTGGCCGCCTGCACCGCCACCGGACGGGGGCCGGCGGACGTCTCCATATAGACGAAGCCCACGGGCAGGTTGGACCGAGTGCCCGACCAGCTGTAGCCGGCGTTGAGGTGGAGGTCCCGGGTCAGGCGCACGTTGAGGCCCAGCCCGGCCCCGAGCACCGTGCTCCTGCGCCGCACGATACGGCCAAGACCATAGCGGGCGTTGCTGTCCGGATGCAGATAGTCTCGGCTCTCGTAGCTCGCCTGGGCCGTCAGGCGGATCCGCCGCGTCAGCGGCAGGTTCAGGCCGAGGTTGTGGACCCTGGCGTCGTAGGCGTAGTCCGTCCCCAGGGGGTGCTTGTTGCGCACCCTGCCGAATACCAGGCCCGCGGTGACCAGGCGCCCGCCACGCAGCGGCAGCGTGGCCCCCAGCCGGAGGTTGCGGCCCTTGGTGCCGAAGAAGGAGACCTGCGCCGGGCGGAAGTCGTTGGCGCTCACCGCGGCCTGGAAGATCAGGGGCGAGGCCTCGCCCGAGGCCAACAGAAAGCCCGGCACCCGGCCGTTGTAACGGATGCCCAAGGAACCATTCACTGTGGTGCCGCGAAACTGCTCCACCAGCAGCCCCATCTGGCGGGCGAAGCGATAGCTCCCGAACAACCCCCAGCGCCCGCGGTTGTAACCCCCGTTGGCAGAGGCAGCCATCGAGAGGGAGTCGGTCTGGCTGTCGTGGATACCCACGTAGGTGGGCGTCAGGGAGAAGGTGAGATTGGAGCGCTTGGTGGGCCGGAAGGCCGAGCTCAGGCTGAAGGCCAGGCTGGTGCGGAACTGATCGTCCCGCTGGCCGCCTACCTCTACGGTCCCCAGAGCCATGCTGTAGCCCAGCCGCCCCACGAAGAGCTTCAGGCGCCGCTCCACCACACGCCGCCGCTGCTCGGCTGCGGAGACCAAGGGGCTCCTGATCTCCGAGGTGGCGATGATCTCGTACTGGCGAAGCGCGAGACGGTCCTCGTTCTCCTGCTCGTAGAGCAGGGCCAGGCTGTAGCGGGACTGCACGTCCTTGGGGTTGAGCGCCAGGGCCCGCTTGTAGGCCTGGATGGCCTTGCGGGGCTCGTCGAGCTGACGGTACACGCCGCCCAGCATGCCCCAGAAGGCCGCCTCCCGCGGGTAGGCCTGCACCAGCAGCTCCAGCTCCCGGCGCGCCCACGCGGTCTCTCCCGAGCGCAGACGCTTCAGCAGCACCAGGCGGCGCACCGCCTTGACCTGGGCGGCGGTCTGCCTCGGGTCGCGCTCCAGGGCGATCACCCGGAGGAAGGCCTCCACCGCCTGATCCGTCCTGCCTTGCTGCAGGAGCAGGTTGCCCCGCAGCGCCCAGGCCGCTTGGCGCGTGGGCTCCAGCTGCAGTAGGCGGTCCAGCACCTTCAGGGCCTTGTCCGGCTCCTTGCGGCGCTCGTACACCGTGGCCAGCACGGCCATGGCCTGGGTGTCCTCCGGATCCTCCCGCAGGGCGGCCAAGAGGCCGCGCTCGGCCTCCTCCATCTTCCCGGCCTTGAGCAGCTCCCGGGCCAGGGCCTGGTAGATGCCCGCCAAGGCGTCCCGGGCCCGACGAGCCAGCTCGGGATCCTCGCTGCCGCGCAGGCGCTTGAGCAGGTCCGTGGCCCGCTTCACCTGCCCTGCGCGGTACCAGGCCCGGGCCAGCAGGAGCCGGGCCTCGCCGTCCCCAGGACGCTTCCCCGTGTAATCCTCCAGGATCGGCACCGCCTCCTTGGCCTTGCCCTGGCGTAGCAAGACATCGGCCAGGCCCCGCACCCCCTCGGGGAAGTCGGGCGCCACGGCCAGCAGGGAGCGGTAGGCCGCCTCGGCCCGGGCCCAGTCGCCAGCCGCAGCGGCGCGCCGGGCCTCGGCCAGCCCCAGCCGCTCCGCCGCCCGCCTGCCGCTCTCCCCCGTGGGATCCAGCCGCAGGGCCTCGGCCAAGGCCTCGCGCTCCGCGGTACGCAGCCCCTGGCGGGCGAAGATATCCGCCAGCCTGAGGTGGAGGTGCGGATCCTCGGGCAGGGCCTCCAGGCCCGCCCGCACCACGGCCTCGGCCTCCTCCAGGCGGCCCTGGCCCAGATAGAGGTCCACCAAGCGGTCCCGGAGCAGCACGTCCCCAGGATACTTGGCCACCAGCCGCCGGTACTCCCGCTCGGCCTCCTCCAGGCGGCCGGCGTCCAGCAGGCGCTGGCCGGCCACCAGGCCCAGGAGCCGCTCGGCCTTGGCCCGCATCTCGGGGTCCTCGGCCTCAGCCAGCACCCGCCGGTACTCCCGCTCGGCCTCCTCCAGGCGGTCGGCCCGCACCAGGATCCGGGCGTACTCCATCCGCAGGCGGAGGTTGTCCGGGGCCAGCTCCAGGCTGCGCTCCACCTCGGCCAGGGCCTTCCGGAATTGCCGCCGCCCGTCCCAGATCAAGCCGAGGAGATAGTGGGCGCGGGCGTCCTCGGGATCGGCCCGCAGCGCCGCCTCCAGCACCCGCTGGGCTGGATCCAGGCGACGCCGGATGATCCAGTCCTTGGCCAAGCGCACCGCCTCCTGGCGGCGCTCGGGATCGTCCACCTCCGCGGCCAGCTTCCGCGCCCAGAGGCCATAGGCCCGATCCAGCAGCGCCGCCACGCGCCGGCCCCTCGCGCCTGCTTCGGCTGCCCGCTCCAGGGCCTCCACCGCCTCGCGCGCCTTCCCCAGACCCAGATAAGCCTCCCCCAGACCCACCAGCGCCGGCGCATCCTTCGGACGCCCCTCCAGCACCTTCCGAAACGCCTCCACCGCCCCCCCATAGGCCCGGCGCCTGAGCGCCAGCTCCCCCACCCGACGCCACAGCTCCACCCGCTCCGGCACCACCTTCAGCA
>WFXX01000072.1 GCA_015490395.1 Gammaproteobacteria bacterium
GTGGCGGCCTGCTGGCCCTTCGTGGCCAGCATGCGGCCCAGCCGGGCGGTGCTGGCCCGGGCCACCACCGAGACCAAGCTGGCCGGCATCCCGCCGGGGGAGGTGCGCACCGTCCCCTGGCAGGGCAAGCCGGTCTTCGTCTTCCACCGCACCGAGGAGCAGATCCGCGCCGCCCGGGCCACACAGGGGGAGATCGACCCCGAGCCCGACGAGGCCCGGGTCCAGGACCCGCGCTACCTGGTGGTGATCGGGGTCTGCACCCACCTCGGCTGCGTGCCCAACCGCACCGAGGAGGGCTGGTTCTGCCCCTGCCACGGCAGCCGCTACGACCTCTCGGGGCGGGTGACCAAGGGCCCCGCCCCCCGCAACCTGGACATTCCCCCCTACCGTTTTCTGGACGGGGGGCGGCTGCTTATCGGCGAGGCCGCCGAGGGGCAGCGTTGCCTGGAGAGCGGCTACACCGACTGCCCCGTGGCGGGCGGCCGGGAGGAGGGCTGACCATGGGCGGGCGCCTCATCGCCTGGATCGACGAGCGCTTCCCGCTCACCTGGTTCATCCGTCACGAGCTCACCGAGTACCCCACGCCGCGCAACCTCACCTACTGGTGGAACTTCGGCTTCCTGGCCGGCTTCGTGCTGGTGCTGCAGATGGCCACCGGGATCTTCCTGGCCATGCACTACAAGCCGGACGCGGGCCTGGCCTTCGATTCGGTGCAGCACATCATGCGCGACGTGGACTACGGCTGGCTGCTGCGCTACCTGCACAGCACGGGGGCCTCGGCCTTCTTCGTCGTGATCTACGTGCACATGGCCCGCACCCTCTACTACGGCTCCTACCGCAGCCCCCGGGAGCTGGTGTGGTGGACGGGCCAGGTGCTGCTGCTGCTGCTCATGGCCACCGCCTTCCTGGGCTATCTCCTGCCCTGGGGGCAGATGTCCTACTGGGGGGCCCAGGTCATCACCTCCCTCTTCGAGGCCACCCCCCTCATCGGCAAGGAGCTGGTGGTGTGGCTGCGGGGCGACTTCGTGGTGGGGGACGCCACCCTCACGCGCTTCTACGCCCTGCACTTCCTCTTCCCCTTCCTCATCGCCGCGGTGGTGGTGATCCACCTCATCGCCCTGCACGCGGTCAAGAGCTCCAACCCCTCGGGGATCAACCTGGAGGCTAAGGACAACATTCCCTTCCACCCCTATTACACGACCAAGGATCTCTTCGGGCTGGGGGTGTTCCTCGTCGTCTTCTGCGGCTTCGTCTTCTTCGCGCCGGACTTCTTCCTGGAGCCGGCCAACTACGAGCCGGCGGACCCCATGCGCACCCCCGAGCACATCGTGCCCGAGTGGTATTTCCTGCCCTTCTATGCGGTGCTGCGCTCGGTGCCGGACAAGCTGGGCGGTGTGGTGGCCATGGTCCTGTCCATCCTGATCTTCGCCTTCCTGCCCTTGCTGGACCGCTCCCGCATCCCCGGCGGGGCCCGCTACCGGCCCATCTACCGCGCGGCCTTCTACCTCTTCGTGGCCGACGTGCTGGTGCTGGGTTGGGTGGGCTCCCAGCCGCCGGAGGGGGCGGTGATCGTGGTGGGGGAGGTGGCCACGGCGGTCTACTTCCTGCTCTTCGCCCTGCTGCCGGTCTTCTCCAAGCCCGAGGAGCGCTGGCTGCTGCGCCGGGGGCTGCCGCCGAAGGTGCAGGAGCTGGTGGAGGCCGAGGCCCGGCAGCGGGCCGCCCGGGAGGCCGCCCGCCGGGCGGCGGAGGGATCCCCGTGAGGCGAGCGGCGCTGGCCTTGGCGGCCCTGCTGGCGGCGGTGCCGGCCCAGGCCTGGGTGGCCTCGGCCTCGGACCCGGAGGTGCGGGCGGGGGCCCGGGTGTTCCTGGAGCAGTGCCGCCTCTGCCATGGCCTGAGATACGTCCGCCTCGCGGAGCTGGCCGACCTCGGTCTGGACGAGGCGGCCCTGCGGGAGGCGGCGGGCCCCGAGGGGCTCCAAGGGCCGGTGGCCCCGGTGATGGATGCGGAGGCCGCCCGGGGCATGTTCGGTCTAGTGCCCCCCGATCTCAGCCTCATCGTCAAGGCCCGGGAGGGGGGGCGAGACTACGTGCGCGAGCTCCTGCTGGCCTACGAGCAGGCTCCCGACGGATCCCTGTCCAACCGTCTTTTCCCGGGCATCGCCATGCCGGACGTCCTTGGCGTGGCCGGGGCCGATCCCCGGGCCCGCGCCCGGGCCGAGGAGCAGGCCCGGCAGGTGGCCGCCTTCCTGGCCTGGGCGGCCGACCCGCGGGCTGAAGAGCGGGTCCGCTTGGGTTACTATGTGGAGGCCTACCTCCTGGTGCTCACCGTGCTCCTCTACCTGGTGAAGCGCCGCGTCTGGAGCAGGCTCGAGACCTGAGACCACCGCAGGAGGGCAGGCGCCCCGGTGGGCCGGGGCGGGGGGTCGGCTTGCGCCCGGGAGGGCATGGAGCGAGGCGAGAGGGATGAGCGGAGAGGGAGCGCATCCGGGGGCTGCGAAGGCGGGGGGACAGAGGTTGCGCAAGGCGGTCTTTCCCGTGGCGGGTATGGGCACCCGCTTCCTGCCGGCCACCAAGGCCAACCCCAAGG
>WFXX01000073.1 GCA_015490395.1 Gammaproteobacteria bacterium
CGCAGGCCCATCCGCGCTACCTCCCGGCGGTGACGGGCCTGGGCCTGCTGGCCCTGGTGGCGGCCTGGGCCTGGATCCAGGTGAGCCGGAGGGGGGCGGGCCCGTGACCGCGGGTGGGGGCAGCCCTATACTCGGCCTCAGCGGCTGAGGGAGGTGGACGGGATGCCCAGCGTCCGCAGGCTGGTGGTGGTGGCCCACGACCTGCTGATGGTGGCCGCGGCCTGGGTGGCGGCTCACCTGCTGCGCTACAACCTGCAGCCGGAGCCGGAGGCGTGGCGGGCCCTGCTGCAGGCCCTGCCGGTGGTGCTGGCGGTGCAGGGGCTGGTGCAGTGGCGCCTGGGGCTCTATCGGGGGCTGTGGCGCTTCGCCAGCCTGCCGGATCTGTGGAACATCCTGCGGGCGGCGGTGCTGGGCATCGTGCTGGCCGCCCTGGCCCTGTTCCTGATCAACCGCCTGGAGGGGGTGCCGCGTAGCGTCCTCGTCCTCTATCCCCTGCTGCTGGTCTTCCTGCTGGGGGGGCCGCGCCTGCTCTACCGGCTCTGGCGGGACCGCGGCTTCCCCGTCCAGCGCCTGGATCGGGGGCGGCGGGTGCTGCTGCTCGGCGCCGGCAAGGCGGGCGAGCAGCTGGTGCGGGACATGCTGCGTCAGGGAGAGTATCTCCCGGTGGGCCTGCTGGACGACGAGCGCCGCCTCCGGGGGGCGCGGGTGCACGGCGTGCCGGTGCTGGGCACCCTGGACGAGCTGCCCCGGGTGGCGGTGGAGACCGGGGCAGAGCTCCTGGTCATCGCCATGCCCTCGGCCACGGGGGAGCAGATGCAGCGGGCGGTGGCCCTGTGCGAGGCCACCGGCCTGCCCTTCCGGACCCTGCCGCGCATGGAGGACCTCATGGCGGGCCGGGTGGGGGTGGAGGCCCTGCGCCGGGTGGGCATCGAGGACCTGCTGGGCCGCGAGCCCGTGACCCTGGACTGGGAGGCCGTCTCCGAATCCCTGGCGGGGCGCACGGTGCTGGTCACTGGCGGTGCGGGGTCCATCGGCGCCGAGCTCTGCCGCCAGGTGGGCCGGCTGGGCCCCGCCGCCCTGGTGGTGCTGGATCAGGCCGAGAACGGCCTCTACGAGGTGGAGCGGGAGCTGCGCGGGCTGTTTCCGGGGCTCGCCCTACACTGCCGGCTGGGGAGCGTGACGGATCCGGCGGCGGTGGAGCGCCTGATGGCCCGCCACCGGCCCCAGGTGGTCTTCCACGCCGCCGCCTACAAGCACGTGCCCCTCCTGGAGGCCCAGCCCCGGGAGGCCATCGTCAACAACGTCCTGGGCACGCGGATCGTGGCCGAGGCGGCCCGCCGCCACCGCTGCGAGAGCTTCGTGCTCATCTCCACGGACAAGGCGGTGAACCCGGCCAACGTGCTGGGGGCCACCAAGCGCGTGGCCGAGCTCATCTGCCAGGCCTACGGGGCGCAGGGGGACGGCACCCGCTTCGTCACCGTCCGCTTCGGCAACGTGCTGGGCTCGGCGGGGAGCGTGGTGCCCCTCTTCCGCCGCCAGATCGAGGCGGGCGGGCCGGTCACGGTGACCCACCCGCAGGTGGAGCGCTTTTTCATGACCATCCCGGAGGCCTGCCAGCTCATCCTCCAGGCCGCCGCCATCGGGAAGGGGGGGGAGGTCTTCGTGCTGGACATGGGCCGCCCGGTGCGGATCCGGGATCTGGCCGAGCAGATGATCCGCTTGGCCGGCCGGGAGCCGGGGCGGGACATCCCCATCGTGTACACGGGCCTGCGGCCGGGCGAGAAGCTCCGGGAGGAGCTGTTCTACGCCACCGAGCGGCACCGGGACACCTGCCACGAGAAGATCCTGCTGGCCGAGGCCCCGCCGCCGGACGGCCGGCGCCTGGCGCGGGCCCTCGATGCCCTGGAGGCGGCCTGCCGGGAGGAGCGGGACGACGAGGCCCTGCGGGGGCTGCTGAGGGAGCTGGTGCCCGAGCTGCACGAGCCCGATCATCCCCGGGTGATCCCTTTCCCCGGCCCGAGGCGCTGAGCGGGCCCGCAGGCGATGCAGGCGTAGGCGAGGGACGCCGACGAGGCTGGAAGGGCCGTCAGGCCGTTCCAGGAGGTCTGCCGGGGCCGCGCCGGGGGCGCGGCCCCGGCGCGTAGAGTGGTCGAGCATGTGCGGCTTCGCAGGCATCCTGGACCCCCGGCGCCGCTGGGACGAGGCAGCGCTGGGGCACCTGGTCGCGGGCATGGCCGGGACCCTGGCCCACCGCGGTCCCGACGACGCGGGCCTGTGGACGGACGCGACCGCGGGCATCGCCCTGGGCCACCGGCGCCTGGCGGTGATGGACCTCTCGCCGGCCGGCCGCCAGCCCATGGCCTCGGCCTCGGGCCGCTACGTGATCGCCTACAACGGCGAGATCTACAACTTCCGGGAACTCCGGCGGGAGCTGGAGCGCTCGGGCCGCGCCCCGGCCTGGCGGGGCCACTCGGACACGGAGGTGCTCCTGGCCGGCTTCGAGGCCTGGGGCGTGGAGGCCACCCTGCGCCGGTCGGTGGGCATGTTTGCCCTCGCCCTCTGGGACGCGGCGGAGCGTGCCCTGTGGCTGGCCCGGGACCGGATGGGGGAGAAGCCCCTGTACTATGGATGGGTGGACGGCTGCCTGGCCTTCGGCTCGGAGCTCAAGGCCCTGCGCCGGGTCCCCGGCTGGCGGGGGGAGGTGGACCGGGAGGCGCTGGCCCTGTTCCTCCGCCACAACTACGTGCCGGCCCCCTGGTCCATCCACCGCGAGGTGCGCAAGCTGCCGCCCGGGCACCTGGTGCGCTTCGACGCCGGGGCCGCGCCGGGCCGGTGGCCGGAGCCGCGGGCCTACTGGTCGCTGGTGGAGGCCGCGGAGCGGGGGCTGGCCGACCCGCTCCCCCCCGATCCGGACGCCTGCGCCGAGGCGGTGGAGGAGGCCCTGCGGCGCAGCCTGGCGGGCCAGCGGGTGGCCGACGTGCCCCTGGGGGCCTTCCTCTCGGGGGGGATCGACTCCTCCACCGTGGTGGCCCTCCTCCAGGCCCTGGCCGGGGGGCCGGTGCGCACCTTCACCATCGGCTTCCACGAGGCCGGCTACGACGAGGCCCGGGAGGCGGCCCGGGTGGCCCGGCACCTGGGCACCGAGCACACCGAGCTCTACGTCACGCCCCGGGAGGCCTTGGCGGTGATCCCGCGCCTTCCGGAGATCTACGACGAGCCCTTCGCCGACTCCTCCCAGATCCCCACCTGCCTGGTCTCCCGGCTGGCGCGCGAGCACGTCACGGTGGCCCTCTCCGGGGACGGGGGCGATGAGCTCTTCGGCGGCTACAACCGCTACGTCTGGGCCCTCGGCCTGTGGCGGCGCCTGGAGCGCCTGCCCCGGCCCCTGCGCACCGCCGCCGCGCGGGCCATCCGCGCCCTGCCGCCGGGGGCCTGGGAGCGCCTGTTCGCCGCGGCGGGCCCCGTGCTGCCGCAGCGGCTCCGGGTCCGCCAGCCCGGGGCCAAGATGCACAAGCTGGCCGAGCTGCTGGGGTGCACGGACCCGGTGGCGATCTACCTGCGCCTGGTCTCCCACTGGGAGGATCCGGTCTCGGTGGTCCTGGGGGCCGAGGAGCCGGCCACCGTGCTGAGCGATCCCTGCCGCCAGCCGCGGCTGCCCACCTTCCTCGAGCGCATGATGTGCCTGGACGCCCTGACCTATCTCCCGGACGACATCCTGGTGAAGGTGGACCGTGCGGCCATGGCGGTGAGCCTGGAGACGCGGGTGCCTTTCCTGGACCACCGGGTGGTGGAGACCGCCTGGCGGGTCCCGGTGGCCCTGAAGCTGCGGGAGGGCAAGGGGAAGTGGCTGCTGCGGCGCATCCTGCACCGCCACGTCCCGCCGGAGCTGGTGGAGCGGCCCAAGATGGGCTTCGGGGTGCCCGTCGAGCACTGGCTGCGGGGGCCGCTGCGCGATTGGGCCGAGTCGCTGCTGGACGAGGCCCGGCTGCGCCGGGAGGGCTACCTGGACCCGGCCCCCGTCCGGCGCCTCTGGTCGGAGCACCTGGCCGGGCGCGGCTCCTGGCAGTACTGGATCTGGGACGTGCTCATGTTCCAGGCCTGGCTGGAGGCGGGCGGCGACCGGGCGGGGGCGCCTGCGGCATCCTGACCGGTCGTCGGGGGGGTGTGACCCGCGCCCGGCTGGGCTGCGGAGCCCGCCTTGCGGGCCGGGGAGCTGGTGCTGGCCGGGCCGCGGCAAGGCAGGGTGCTGTGCAGATCCATAGCGTAAGTTTCATTTTTCACATATACTCTTGTGCGCGATGATCGAGCGCGAGATCCGCCCGGAACTCCTGGCTGCGGCCGCGGAGTACCCCGTGGTCACGATCATGGGGCCTCGCCAGGCGGGCAAGACCACCCTGGTCCGGATGGTCTTCCCGGACAAGCCGTACTTTTCGCTGGAATACCCGGACGTGCGCGCCGCCGCGGAGGCCGATCCGCGCGGCTTCCTGGGGCAGGCGCCGGACGGCGCCATCCTGGACGAGGTCCAGCGCTTGCCGGACCTGCTGTCCTACATTCAGGGCCTCGTGGACGAGGCCGGCAGGCCCGGCATGTTCGTCCTCACCGGCAGCCACCAGCCCCGGCTCCACGAGGCGATCAGCCAGTCGCTCGCGGGCCGGACCGCCATGCTGGCGCTCTGGCCCTTCTCCCTCTTGGAGCTGCGTCGCTACCGGCGGGACTGGCGGGCCTTCGAGCTGGTCGTCCAGGGCTTCTTCCCGCGGGTCCACGAGAAGCGACTGGAGCCGCGCAGGTTCTTCAGCGGCTATCTTCAGACCTATGTGGAGCGAGACGTCCGGGCCCTGATCAACCTGCGCGACCTCTCGCCGTTTCAGCGGTTTCTCACGCTGCTGGCGGGGCGTGTGGGGCAGGTGGTGAACCTGTCGGCGCTCTCGAGCGACGTGGGCGTTTCAGCGACGACCATCAGGAGCTGGCTCTCGGTGCTGAAGGCCTCGTACGTGGTCTTCGAGCTGCCGTCGTTCCACGCCAGCGTGCGCAAGCGCGTCGTCAAGTCGCCGAAGATCTACTTCACGGACGTGGGGCTCGCCGCCTTCCTGCTGGGCATCCGGACCGAGGAGCAGGCGGCTCGGGATCCGCTGCGCGGCAGCCTGTACGAGAACCTCGTGATCGCGGACGTCGTCAAGGGCGCGCTCAACCGCGGGATTAGGCCCGAGGTGTACTTTTACCGTGATACCCACGGGAACGAAGTCGATCTCCTGATCCGGGAGGGGGGCAGGCTGATCCCGGTGGAGATCAAGTCGGCCGCCACCTTCTCGACGGACTTCCTGAAGGGGCTGGAGCGGTTCCGGGCGCTGGGGCTGGGCGGTGTCGCCCCGGGCGCCGTCCTTTACGACGGCGCGGAGCGCTTCGAGGTCCAAGGGGCGCGCGTCTTCAATCCGCTTCGCGTCGAGGACCTCTGGGCGGCGCTCACCGAGGCGGCCCGGGCCTAGCGGGCCGGCAGAAAACTCCTGCCCATCCCGCCTGGCGCGCTGGGCGCTGCTCGCTCCCTCGCCGATCTGGGGCTGGTCGCCGGGCTGGCCTCCCGATGCGTTCTGAGGGGGTGCCTGCCTCGCCCGGTGCTGCTCGGGCGCTTGGGCGCCCCGCGGGATCAGAGCGCGGCGAAGGGCAGGGCCGTCACGTCCGGGCCGAGGGGGAGCGTGACGTCGCCTGGATGCACCACGTAGCCCGGCATCGCCCGCTCCCCGAGATCCCGCTGGAAGGTCCTGATGGCGGTGGCCATGGCAGGGCGCGGGGTGGCCGAGGCCTTCACCTCGATGGGGACGAGCTTCCCGCCGGTCTCGACGACGAAGTCCACCTCGGTGCCCGCGGCGGTGCGCCAGAAGTGGATCTGGGGGTCCACGCCCCGGTGGGTCAGGGTCTTCAGGATCTCGGTGAGCACCGCGGTCTCCAGGATGGCGCCCGCCATGGGACCGGAGGCGGCGTGCTCGGGGTCCCTCAGACCGGCGAGGTGGCAGAGGATCCCGACGTCCGTGAAATAGACCTTCGGCGTCTTGACCAGCCTCTTGCCGACGTTGGCGAAGTAGGGGCGGAGCACGACCACCTGGTAGGTGGCCTCCAGCACGGAGAGCCACGCCTTGGCCGTGTTGACGGCAACCCCCAGGTCGCGGGCGACGTCCGTCAGGTTCAGCAGCTGCGCGCTCCGCGCCGCCAGGACGCGCAGGAAGTCCCGAAACTGGGACAGGTCGCCCACCTGCCGCAGGTTGCGGACGTCCCGCTCCAGATAGGTCTGGACGTAGCTCCCGTACCAGAGGCTCGGATCGCGCCTTGGGTGAGCCACCAGCTCGGGATAGCCGCCTCTCAGGAAGGCCTTCCACAGCGCCTGGTATGCCAGGGGCCTGCTCGGGGAGGGCCGGCGGCCGGGCTCCCAAGGCAGAGCTGCCTGTGGCCGTCCCTCCATCTCTCGCCTCGAGAGTGGCAGGAGGCGCAGGATGGCGGCGCGCCCCGCCAGGGATTCGCTCACCTTCGCCGTGAGGAGCAGGTTCTGGGAGCCGCTGAGCAGGAACTGCCCGCTCCTGTGGCGTTGGGCGTCGATCCTCTCCTTGATGTAGGGGAGGAGCCCCGGGGCGTGCTGCACCTCGTCGAAGATGACGGGTGGGGGGAACGCCTCCAGGAAGGCGCGCGGGTCGCTCTCCGCGGATGCCTGGACGTCCGGAAGCTCCAGGGAGACGTAGCGGTACCTCTTCCCGAAGAGATGCCGGAGGAGGGTCGTCTTCCCGGACTGCCGCGGTCCGGTCAGCACGACGGCGGGGAACTCGGCAACCGCCCTGCGGAGGACAGGCTCCAGCGATCGCCGGATGTAGGTGGGGCCCTCGGCAGATTCCATGGTTGGAGTTATGCATTAGGAATGCAAAATGTCAAATAGCTAGAGCAAGCGCGGGTCTGCTGCGGGGGTCGAGCGGGGCAGGGTCCGTGCGGGGGGCCCCGCGTGGGGCGAGGCCCGGTGGGAGCCGCCGTCGCCGGCTCGCCGCGGGAGGCGGGCTGCGTGTCGGGCAGCGGCGATGCTGGGGAAGGCTGCCTGGAGCCGGCCCCGCCCGGCTCGCGGGACGGGAGGACCCGGAGGCGGCTCCGGGCACCGTGGGTAGCGGGACGTGCTGCCTGGTTGGAGGCGCGCGGCGGACGCGCCTGCCGGCGGCGGGCTGGGCCAGTCGCGGCGCAGCCCGAGGCCAGGGCGCAGGCCCCTTCCGGGGCGCGGAGGCTCCCTCCTGCGGGCCGGCTGCGCTACGGGCCGGGGCTGCCTTCCGGGCGTGGCCGGCGGCTCCGAGCCCCCCGGCGCCGTCCCGGGCGCGCCGCGCCGGCGAGCAGCCCAAGGCCCAGCAGGGCCGCGGTGGCCGGGGCGGGAGCGGAGCC
>WFXX01000074.1 GCA_015490395.1 Gammaproteobacteria bacterium
ATGCACAGGTGCATGGGGCAGCGCATGCGCTGCTCGCCGTAGCGCGCCGCGAGGGCCTCCTCCACGCGGCGGATGCGCAGCATGGCCCGATAGAGCCCGGGCAGGTCCGCGGACCAGGCGGGGGAGGCGCGCCCGCTCATTTGAGCAGCGTCCCCACGAACTTGCGCAGGGCGGCGCGCCGCACCGGCTCGCGGTTGCAGACGATCTGCACGTCCAGGGCCGCCGCGGCCGCCCCCAGGAAGGCGGCCAGCTCGGCGGGCAGCCCGCCGGCCAAGGCCAGGGAGGCCACCGCCAGGAAGGCGTCCCCGGCGCCGATGCGGTCCACCACCTGGGTGGCCAGGGCCGGCACGGCCAGACCCTCGCCGCCGTCGGCCATCCAGAGCCCCCTGGCGCCCCGGGTCACCGCCACCTGCCGCGCCCCGAGGCGCCGCCGCAGGGACTCGGCGAGGGTCTCCACGGGGGAGGCGGGATCGGCGCAGGCCAGCCGCAGCTCGGGCTCGTTGAGGGCCACGAAGTCGGCGCGCCGGTAGCGGGTCACCGCGTGGAAGCCCCGGTTGCCGCTGTTGAGCTGGGCGTTCACCGCCAGGAAGGGTGCGCGCTCGCACAGCAGCGCCACCATCTGCGGGTTGACGAAGCCGTTGCCGAAGTCCGGCACCACCACCGCGTCGTAGCCGGCGAGGTGCCGCTCCAGCCAGGCGGCCACCGCCCGGCCCACGGCCCCCTCGGTGAGCGGGCCACCGCCGAGGTAGACCTCGAAGAGCTTGCCCAGGTCCTCGCCCACGTAGCGGCGCTTGACCAGGGTGGCGCGCTCCGGGTGCACGAAGAAGACCGGCTCCACTCGCTCGCCCAGGCTGGCCCGCAAGAAGGCCTCGTGGGAGTCGCGGCCGCCGAGCCCGGTGACCAGGGTCACCGAGCCGGCCAGCTCGGCCAGATGGTTGGCCACCGCCACCGCCCCGCCGGCGAAGCGCTCCTCGCCCTCGTAGCGCACCGCCAGGGCGTACCCCTTGCCCGTCTGGCCGAGGGGCGTGGTGTAGTGGTATTCGTCCACGATGCAGTCGCCCACCACCAGCACCCGCAGCCCCCTCAGGCCCTCCAGGGCCCGGTCCACGGCCTCGGGCTCGTGGCGGGCCCGCAGCCGGTCCAGATAGGCCCGGACCCGAGGCTCGAAGACCCCGAAGTGCTCGTTGAGCAGGCGGGTGGAGCTGGAGGTGAGCTCGTCGGTGAACAGGATCCGGCCGCCCGCGGCCTCCACCGCGGCCCGCTCCTGGACGATGGCGCCGGTGACGTCCCTGGCCGCGTCGCGATAGTCCGAGCCCTTGGCGTAGACGTGCGGGCGCAGGGCCTCGATGACGTTCACCGCCGTGGGGGCGTGGTTGACCGCCACGTAGTCCACGCACTCGAGTGCCGCCAGGTTCTCCGCGCGCAGGCCCTCGGTGAACACGGGCCGTCCTGGCCCCTTGTTGACGTGGGCGTCGGCGGTGACGGTGACCAGGAGCACGTCGCCCTCGCGGCGGGCACGCTGGAGGTGGCGGATGTGGCCGATGTGCAGCAGGTCGAAGGTGCCGTGGCAGAGGACCAGGCGCAGGCCGCGGGCCCGCAGGGCCCGTGCCACCCGGGCCAACTCCCCGAGCGGGTAGATCTTGCGCCGGGCATCGGCCCGGCGGTCCTCCGCCTCCGCCGGCAGCGCGCTAGGCCCGAGCGGCGCCATGGCAGGCCTCCCGGACCGTGGCGGGGCCCCGCTCCAGGGCCAAGCGGTCGGTGAGATGATGGAGCAGGAACAGGTGCCCCAGCTCCACCACCCCGTAGTCGTCGGACTCCAGCCAGTAGTTCAGCGTGCCCAGGGCCCGGAGGGGATTGTCCCCGCGGAAGCCGCTGAGGGTCAGGAGCGAAGCCCCCGTGGCCAAGGCCACGCGGGCAGCGTTGAGGATGTTGGGCGAGCGGCCCGAGCTGCTGATGGCCACCACCAGGTCCCCCCGGCGCAGGTGCCGGCCCAGGGCCAAGGCGTAGGCCCGCTCGTAGCCGTGGTCATTGCTCAGGCAGGTCAGCAGCGGGGCGTCGTGCACCGTGGCCGCCCGCAGCCCCGCTCCGCGCATGAGATCGGTGGCCGCGTGGCTAGCCACCGCTGCGCTGCCCCCGTTGCCCACCAGGTACACCGTCCCGCCCCGGGCCCCGGTGGCCCGCAGCAGGCCCAGGGCCCGCTCCAGGCCCTCCTCGGCCTCGAGGGGCAGGCCCTCGACGTCGGTGAACACGCCGCCGCGCACCGCCGCGCAGAAGGCCTCCGCGGCCGACGGCAGGCTCCTGTAGGTCAGCATGGCCGTTCCTCCCCCTGCGCCAGGTAACGGAACCAGTTCCGGGTGGCCGCCCGGATCCCCTCGGCATCCCAGACCGGGGCCTCGCGCCAGGCCTCCAGCCCCTCCAGCATGCGGCGCACCCCCTCCTCGAAGGGCACCCGCGGCCGCCAGCCCAGCAGGCGCCGGATCTTGCCGATGTCGGCGAAGGTGCAATCCGGCTCGCCCGGGCGCTTGGGCAGCTGGACCACCTCCCCCCCGATGAGCTCGGCCAGGCGGTTGATGCTGTAGTGCCCCCCGCTGCCGACGTTGAACACCTCCCCCACCGCCGCCGGCTCGCGGGCGGCGGCCAGGAAGGCCTCCACCACATCGGTGACGTAGGTAAAGTCCCGGGTCTGGGTGCCGTCGCCGACCACGGTCAGTGGTCGGCCGTTGGCCCGCTGGGCCAGGAAGACGCCGAAGACCGCCCCGTAGGCCCCGCTGGTGCGGGCTCGGGGCCCGTAGACGTTGAACAGCCGCAGCGAGACCACCGGCAGGCCGTAGACCTGGCCCCAGTGCAGCACCAGCTCCTCCCCCAGGCGCTTGGTGAGGGCATAGGGATACTGGGGCCGGATGGGGGCCTCCTCCGGGGTGGGGTAGACGTCGGGGATGCCGTAGCAGGAGGAAGAGGCCGCGTAGACCAGCCGCTGCACGCCGCAGGCGCGCGCGCACTCCAGCACCGTCAGGGTGCCCCGGACGTTGGTCTCGAAGTAGTCCACCGGCCGGTCGATGGAGGGCACGATGTCCGCCTTGCCGGCCAAGTGGAAGACCCAGCCCGCGCCCGCAAAGGCGGGGGCGATGGCCTCGCGGTCGGCCACGTCGGCCACCACCAGCTCCACGCCTCCCCGGGCGCGGGCGGCGGCCAGGTTCTCCGGACGTCCCGAGGAGAGGTCGTCCACCACGGCGATGCGCCGCACCCCAGCGCGCTGGAGCCGCTCCACCAGGTGGCTGCCGATGAAGCCGGCTCCCCCTGTCACCACGGCCTTTTCGGGCAAACTCATGCGCGCTCCTCCGTTGCGCCCTTTTCCGACTCAGATGAAGTTCACGTGCGGCACCCGCTCCTCGGCCAGGTCAGCCAGGTAGCGGTTGACCTCGTCCATGCGGCAGTTCCTGCGGCAGCCGCTCACGTCCAGTTCCCGGCGCACGTGCTCGAAGCTGCGCCGGCGCGCCTCGCCCTCCCAGATCTCGCGGAAGCTGCGCTCCAGGAGGTTCCCGTAGCGGAAGCGCTCGTCCAGGAGGTAGGCGCTGCAGCCCCACACCGAGCCATCGGCCATCACGTAAGCCCAGAAAAAGGGCGTGGCATGACAGCGGACATAGCCCCGGCGAGCCTCACCGTACTTGCGCATGGTGCGTCGCCGGAAGATGACCCGGAACCCTTCGGTGGCATAGCCCAGGAGGCGCTCCTCCAGGGCCAGGTATTCGGCGTAGTCCAGGCCCGCGTAGCGGCGGGTGCGGCTGAAGGGATGCTGGGAGTAGGGCTTGACCACCAGGTAGTCCACGCCCAGCTCGTCCCGGCACAGCGCCGCCAGGCGCTCCAGCTCGTGGGCGTTCTCCGGTAGCAGCAGGGTCTGAACCCCCACCGTGCAGCCACCGCTGGCGCGGGCCTCGACCAGGGTGCGCAGGTGTTCCAAGGCGCGGTGGAAATCCCGCTCTGGGGCCCGGTGGATGCGGGCGTAGGTCTCGGGCGTGCCCGCGTTCACCGAGGCCTTGATCCAGGCCACGTGGGGCAGGGCCTCCTCGGCGAAGCCCGTGGGCAGGACAGTGGCGTTGGTGGTGAAGGCCACATCCACGCCCTCTTGGGCGCAAGCGCGCACCAGCTCCACGATGCCCTTGTGCAGCAGCGGCTCGCCCTCGCCGGCGAACATCACGCTGCGCACCCCCAGCCGGCCCATCTCCCGGAGCCGCTCGGCCATCAGAGCGGTGGGCAGCCGCCTGGCCTGGTAGCCGATGTAGTCCACCGCGCAAAACAGGCAGCGGTGGTTGCAGGCCCCCACGGGGGAGACCTCCACGTAGACCGGATAGACCCGCTTGGCCCGCTCCCAGTCGTCCCCCGCCTCCAGCCACTGGGCCACACGCCGGGGGTGGTACATGAGCTTGTGCCCGTCGATGGCGTAGGGATCCACGTCAACCCCTCGCTCTTGCCCCGTTGCCGCCCTTGCAGGAGGCGTGCCAGGGCCAGGCAGTGCGGGAGAACGGGTACTTGCCGGATGGCGGGCCCACCGCGAGCTCCGGGTGCCGGGAATCCGGCACCCGGGGTGCCAAGCCCGACGCCCGCAGAGGTTCAGAGATACTGGAAGAGGCTCAGGCCCTGGATGCGGGTGAAGCTGCGCTGCGCGGCCTCCAGGGCGGTCAGGCGCAGCTGGAACTCGCTGATGGCTGCGGCATAGTCCAGGTCCTCGACGCGGGAGAGGACCCGCCGGTACTGCAGCAGGGCGTCCTCGTTGACCCCGTCCTGGGCATCCAGGGCGTTGAGGCGAGCGCCCACCCGGCCGCGAATGGTAGCCAGATGATCTATCACCCGGTCCAGGTCGTCCAGGGTCTGGGAAGGCGGCGGCAGGCCCGCTTCCAGACGGGCGGCCAGGCCCTGGAGCACGGCGAAGGCATCCCCCGAGAGGCCGGGCACCTCCATGAACACCCCACGACCTTCGTCGCCCACGGCCACCCGCCGGGTAGGACCGATCTGGACCTCCCGCACGCCGGTATCGCCCAGGTAGCTGAAGGTGCCATTGCCGTTGTCTTTAAACGGGGCCTGCAGGCTGCGGTAGCCGGCGAAGAGGTACTCGCCCTGGGGATCGCGGGTGTTGGCCGTCTCCAGCAGCCCCCGGAGAAGCTGCCGCACCTCAGCGCCCATGGACCGCCGGTCCTCCGCCGAGAGGGCAGCGTTGCCGCCCTGCACCGCAAGCTCCCGGGCTCGCTGAAGCAGGTCCGTGGCCTCGCTCAGCGCTGTCTCCTCCAGCTCCAAGCGGGAACGTGCCCGCGCGATGTTGCGTTGGTATTGCTGCGTTGCCGCGATAGCCCCTTTGAGGTCCAGAGCCTGGACGGCGCCGGCCGGATCGTCGGCGGGGCTCAGCAGCCGCTTACCCGTGGAGAGCTGGAGCTGGTTGCGGGCGAGACGGGCCTGCTGGTCCAGGAGCGCGGCGGTGGCCGCCTGCTGCATCTGATAGGTGGCGATGCGCATGGCCTGCCTCCTCCCTCAGCGTCCCAGGGCGCGCAGCAGGGTGTCGAACAGGCCCTGGGCCATGGCCACCACCCGGGCCGCCGCCTGGTAGGCCTGCTGGTACTGCAGGAGCGCCGCGGCCTCCTCGTCAAGGTTCACCCCGGAGACGGCCTCGCGGGCCTTCTCGGCCTGGCGCAGCAGGGCCTCCCGGGCCTCCTGGGTCTGACGGGCGTTGCGGGTGCGGGCACCTACGTCCGAGACCAGGCGGCCGTAGGCCTCGCGGTAGGTGGCCGTGCCACCTTCGGTCTCCTGGGCCTGGTCCAGGGCAGCCAAGGCCAAGGCGTTGCGGTTGTCCCCTGCCCCGCCGGTGTTGGGACCGATGGTGAAGCGGTCCCCCGCCGCCGGCGTGCCCCGGATGATCACCGTCCAGCCGTTGTAGCTGATGGGTTGGCCGGGAGTGTAGCTCACCGAGGTGGTGGGGGTGCCGGTTGTGGCCCCGCTCACCGTGAAGGTGGTAGGGCTGGTAAAGGTGATGGTGACCGGGTCCTGGAGATTGGGATCGTAGTCGTTCAAGAGGACGGCGTCGGTGATGCTCCCCGATCCAGTGTTGGCGGCATCTGCGCTGGCCGCTAGGTGGTCCACGTAGAAGCGGTCCCCCGCCGCCGGGCTACCGTTGATACGCACCTCCCAGCCGTTGAAGCGGATGGGGGCCCCGGCCGTGTAGCTCAGGCCCTGAGCCAGCACCGCCCCGGTGGTCTCGTCGGTGACGTCAAAGGTGGTGGCCGAGGTAAAGCGAATGGTGACCCGGTCGTCCGGCGAGTTCACCCGGCCGGTGTCGATGGTGGCCGTGCCGGTGTTGCCCGCGGCGGCCTCGGCCCGGATCAGGGACGCGGCGGCCACCTCCGAGGGGGCACCCACCTTCAGATCCAGCTCCTCGGCGGCCACCGCCGTGGGCTGGATCAGGAAGGTGTCTCCCGGCGCGGCACCTGCCTGGACGGTGAGACGCATCCCGTCGATGAGCGGCGTGGTGTAGCTTGCCGCCCCTCCAGTGTCGATGGCGAAGGTCTGCCCATCGGAGAGCCGGGTGAGGGTGTAGAGGCCGCCGCCATCGTAGCGCAAGCTGTAGTCGCTGGTGGTCAGCCCCGGAGCGCTGACCAGGGACGCCTGCACCTGCCCGGTGCCGGCATTGGCCGTGGAGGCGCGCACCTTAGGCTGGGGAAGGATGAAGAGATCCCCCCCGGCGTTGCCGTTGAGGTCCTGGCCCAGCCGGTGCTGCCGGTTGACGCCGAGGGCCAGGGCCGCAGCCAGGCGCCCCAGGGCGTTGCGGGCCGGTTCGACCACCTCCTCACGAACCCGCAGCAGGCCCCCCAGGCGCCCGCCGCGCATGAAGTCGGTCACCTCCACCAGGCCACCGCCGGTGGTGAGGGAGACCTCCTCACGCTCCGGATCGAAGCGGTTGCGGGTGACCTCCAGCTGCTGGGCACGCGCGCCTACCACCAGGGCCTGTCCGGAGCCGATGAAGACGTTCACTGCGCCATCGTCCTGGGGCACGGCCTTCACCCCCACCAGCCTGGCCAGCTCGGTGAGGGCCTGGTCCCGACGGTCCAACAGGTCGTTAGGCGGCTGGCCGGTGGCCCCTTGAATGGCCACGATGCGCTCGTTGAGGTCAGCGATGGAGCCAGCCAGCTCGTTGATCTCTCCCACCAGGGAGCGCATGCCGGTGCCGATCTGGCCCAGGATCTCCCGCAGCCGCCAGGCCATGTCCCGAAAGCGCTCCACCAAGGCGCGGGCGCTACCCAGCAGGCTCTGGCGCACCGGGATGGAGGTCGGGTCGCTAGCTACCTCCTGAAAGGCATCGAAGAGCTCCCGCAGCCCCGGGGCCACCCCTGCCTGCGAGTCGGCTAGCAGATTGTCCACCTGGGAGGCGATGCGCCGGTAATCGCGCATCTCCTCCACCGAGGCGGTGTAGTCGCGCACCTGCCGCGTCAGGAAGGCGTCGTAGGCACGGCGCACACCCACCACGTCCACGCCCGTGCCGAAGTAGAAGCCGCCAAGGAATTGCGGCTCCCGTGCCCCTTGCTGCACCTGCTGCCGGGAATAGCCCTCGGTGTTGACGTTGCTGATGTTTTGCCCAACGGTGATCAGGCCCCGCTGGGCCACGAGCAGCCCCGAGAGCCCAATGTCGATGATACCGCCGGCCATCCTCAGCCTCCCCGGGAGCCACGCGGGCCCCCTTTGCCTTCTTCGGCCGTCCGGCCTGCCCCTTGAGCCGGAACCGCCGCCCGGCGCAGCCCCTCGAGCAGCGCCTCGGCCAACCCCACGCCACGCCCGCGGCTCAGCGTCAGGGCTAGCTGCCTATCGAAGAGCTCCTGATAGAGCCGGCCCCGCTCGCCCCCGAAGATGCTATCCGTGGGTGCAGCCTCACGCATGGCCCGGATAAGTGATTGCAGGAACAGCGCCTCGAACTGTCGAGCCACCTCGGGCAGGACCTCGGCCGCATCCCGCCGGGCCAGGCGCCGCAGCCCCGCCAGGTCCGCCAGGTCGGTGTAGACCCCGACCGGAGGCACCCCCCCGCCAGGCAGGCCGCTCACAGGACCACCAGCTCCGCCCGCAGGGCCCCGGCCTCGCGCAGGGCCTCCAGGATGGCCACCAGGTCACCGGGGGCCGCGCCCACCCGGTTGACCGCCTCCACGATCTGGGCCAGCGTCACGCCCTCCGGGAAGAGGAACATGTGCGCCTTCTCCTCTTCCACCTGGATGCTGGACTCTGGGACCCGCGCCGTCTCGCCCTGCGAGAAGGGCGCCGGCTGGCTGACCCGGGTGCGCTCGGTGATGGTCACGGTGAGGTTCCCGTGGGAGACGGCCGCCGCCGTCACCCGCACGTGGGAGCCGATGACCACCGTCCCGGTGCGGGAGCTCACCACCACCCGCGCGGGGGCCTCGCCAGGCTCCAGGGTCAGGTTCTCCAGCACCGACAGGAAGGCCACCTGCTGTCCCGGATCCCGAGGCGCGTGCACCTGCACCGAGACCGCGTCCAGGGCCCGCGCCGTGCCCGGCCCGATGGCATCGTTGATGGCATCGGCCACGCGCCGGGCCGTGGTGAAGTCGGGGCGGTGCAGATTGAAGATCACGGTCCCGTCGCTAGCCAGGGTCGTGGGCGCGGGGCGCTCCACCAAGGCCCCGTTAGGAATGCGCCCCACGCTAGGCACGTTCACCGTTACCCGAGAGCCGTCGGCCCCTTCCACCCCCAGGCCGCCCACCACGAGATCTCCCTGGGCCACCGCGTAGACTTTGCCGTCGATGCCTCGCAGGGGCGTCATCAGTAGGGTCCCGCCCCGCAGGCTCTTGGCGTTGCCCAAGGAAGAGACCGTGACGTCGATGCGCTGCCCCGGCTTGGCGAAGGGCGGTAGCTCGGCGTGCACTGCCACGGCAGCCACGTTCTTGAGCTGCAGGTTAGTACCCGGTGGGATGGTGATCCCGAACTGCCGGAGCATGCTATCCAGGCTCTGCACGGTGAAGGGGACCTGGGTGGTGCGATCGCCGGTGCCATCCAGCCCCACCACCAACCCGTAGCCCACTAGCTGGTTGGGCCGGACCCCGGCCACCGAGGCGACGTCCTTGATGCGCTCCGCCGAGGCCCCTTCCCAGGTCAAGACCATGGCGAGAGCCAGGATCAGGCCTGCTAGCTGCTGCATCCGGTCGAGACCCATTCCGAAACCTCCTTCCCGCTCAGAACGGCCACCAGCGGCTGTTGAAGAAGCGGCCCAGCCAGCCCATGCTGTTGGCCCCGGCCAAGGCCCCACGGCCCTCATAGGCGATGCGCGCATCTGCCACCTGAGTGGAGAGCACCGTGTTGTCCGCGCGGATATCCGCCGGCCGGACGATACCGTAGAGGCGCACGTACTCGTCCCCCTGGTTGATCCGCAGCCGCTTCTGGCCGCGCACCACCAGGTTGCCGTTAGGTAGGACCCGAACCACGGTCACCGTGATCCGGCCTTCCAGCCTGTTGCTTAGGCTGCTGTCCCCCTTACCCGAGAAGCTGCGCTTGGACTCCACCTGGACGCCCAACGACAGGTCCACCCCGCCGGGGCCATTCGTGCTGAGCTTATTGCCCAACAGGAGAGGCTCGGCCAGGTCCACCTGCTGCTCCTTGCTGGTGGTGGTGGTGGCACTCTTGGTGGCCGTGGTCCGCTCCACCAGGACAATGGTGAGGATGTCCCCCACCTGCCGCGCCTTGAGGTCCTGGAACAGGGCAAGCCCTGCCCTCTCCCGGTAGAGAGAGCCTGGGCTCACCGGGGGGGGCTCGGCCACCTCCGGCAGCGTCGGAGACCAGTCCTCCGCGCCGGACCCCGGGACGGTGGCGCAACCGCCGAGGGCAACCAGGGCGGGAATCAGGATCCAGGCGGGCCGTCTCATGGCTCACCTCAGCTGTTGTTGATGATGTAGCGGAGCATCTGGTCCGAGGCCTCCACGGCCTTGGAGTTCATCTCGTAGGCCCGCTGGGTCTCGATCATGCTCACCAGCTCCTGCACCACGTTGACGTTGGAGGTCTCCACCGCCCCCTGCACCAGCTGGCCCAATCCGTTGACCCCCGGCGTCCCGGTCTGGGGGCTGCCCGAGGCCGAGGACTCCAGGAACAGATTCTCGCCCATGGGCTGGAGCCCGGCCGGATTGATGAAGTCAGCAAGTTGCAGCTGCCCCACCTGGCTGGGGTCCGGCTGGCCGGGCAGACGCACGCTCACCGTCCCGTCGGAGCCGATGGTGATGCTCTGGGCGTTGGACGGGATGGTGATGGCCGGCTGCACCGGGTAGCCGCTGGCCGTCACCAACTGGCCTTGGGCATCCACTTGAAAGGACCCGTCTCGCGTGTAGGCCAGGGTCCCATCGGGCAAGAGCACCTGGAAGAACCCCCGACCCTGGATGGCCACGTCAAAGGGGTTGTCCGTCTGGGCAATGTTGCCTTGGCTGAAGAGCTTGGCCGTGGCCACCGCTCGCACCCCTGTGCCCAGCATCAGACCCGAGGGGAGCTGGGTCACCTGGGAGGACTGGGCACCCACTTGGCGCACGTTCTGATACAGCAGATCCTGGAAGGTGGCTCGACCCCGCTTGTAGGCGTGGGTGTTGACGTTGGCCAGGTTGTTGGCGATGACAGACATGCGCAGCTGCTGCGCCTCGAGGCCGGTCTTGGCCACCCACAGCGCCTGGTTCATGCTCTCCCCTCCTCTCGATTCCCGAGCCGCGCTCCTCAAGCCATGCGCAGAAGCTGGGCGGAGGCGGCGTCGTTCTCCCGCGCCGTCTTCATCATGCGCACCTGCAGCTCGAAGCGACGTGCCAGCTCCAGCATCTGCACCATGGCTTCCACGGCGTTGACGTTGCTCGACTCCAGCACCCCGCTGGCCAGGCGTACCCCGGCATCGGGCTCGGCCTCGCCCCGATCCCGCAGTCTGAGCAGTCCGTCTGGACCCTTGACCAGTCGGCGCGGGTCGGGATCAACCAGGCGGATGCGATCCACCACGGCCAGGGCGTTGGCCCCCTGCCCCAAGGGGACCACGCTGATGGTCCCATCCGCGCCGATGACCAACTGCTCGTGCGGCGGCAGGGCGATGGGGCCAGCGTTGCCCAGCACCGGATGGCCGGCCCCAGTGAGCAGGCGACCGAGCTCATCCACCCGCAGGTCTCCCGCGCGGGTGTAGGCCTCACCCCCGTCCGGGGCCTGAACCGCGATCCACCCACGCCCCTGCACCGCCACGTCGAGCTCCCGGCCGGTGGCGACCAGTGGGCCCGCGCTGAGGTCGGCAGCGGTACCAGCCAGACGGGCGTCTACGCGGGTGGGCCAGCCCCCTCCGGGGACGGCGCTGGCCTCGAACAGGGCCACGTCCGCCCGAAAACCGGTGGTGCTGACATTGGCCAGGTTATTGGCCACCACCGCCTGGGCAAGCTGCGCCCCAGCGGCGCCGTTCATGGCCACGTAGAGCAGGCGGTCCACGGCTCAGCCCTCAGCGGATGTTGATGATGGTCTGCGTGATGGTATCGGCGGTCCGGATGATCTGCGCGTTGGCCTGGAAGTTGCGCTGCGCGGTGATCATGTTCACGAGTTCGGCTGACATGTCCACGTTGGAGCCCTCGAGGGCCCCCGACTGGATCACGCCCAGGCTGGAAGTCCCCGGCGCGCCGATGAGCGGGGGGCCAGAGTCGTAGCTCTCCGCCCACGAGCTGTCACCGAGCTGCCGCAGGCCCTGCACGTTGGCAAAGTTCGCCAGCACCACCTGGCCCAGGGTGCGGGACTGGCCGTTGGTGAAGCGCGCCAGCACCACGCCGTTGTCCGAGATGTCCACCCCGCTCAGGCGCCCGGTGGTGTAGCCGTCCTGGGACAGGTCGTTGACCCCAAACTGGCTCCCGTACTGTGTGGTGGGCGACTTGCCGTTGTAGTCCAGGGTCAGAACCAGGTCATCGGCCCCAGCCACCGGAAAGGGATCGTAAGTGATCTTGCCGGTGGACGGCGACTGGATGCTGCCGTCGGTGCCGAAGACGATGGTGCCAGTGCTGCTGGGGGTGGCCTGGGTGCCGTCGATGTACAGATAAGTCTCCCACGTGTTCGGTGCGGACTTGCGGAAGTAGATAGTGGCCAGATGCGGCCTGCCCAGGGAATCGTAGATGGTCAGTGAGGTGGAGTTGTTGTAGCTCCTGGGGTTGTTGATATCAAAAGGCGGCGGCACCGAGGCCTGGGCATCCAGGTTCACCCCAACCCCCACCTCCGAGGTAGCCCTGGGGGCGATGTTAGAGGTATCGAGCTGCAGCGGGCCGATGGCCCCGGTCACGGCCCCGCTGGTATCGGCCAGGTAGCCGGTCAGGCGCTGACCCTTGGCGTTGACGATATAGCCGTTACGATCCACCCCGAAGGCGCCGGCCCGCGTGTAGACCACCGCCCCCTGGTCATCCAGCCGGAAAAAGCCTCGGCCATTGATTGCCAGGTCGAGCCCGCTGCTCGTGAAGGTGATGTTCCCCTGACTGAACTCCTGGCGCACGGCGGCCACCCGCACGCCAGAGCCGATGGCCTCGCTGACCGTCCCGAGGCCAGCCACAGCATAGATATCCTCGAACTCGGCACGGGCCCTTTTGAAGCCCGTGGTGCTGGCATTGGCTACGTTATTGCCGATGACCCGCAGCTCGGCGGCTGCGGCGTTGAGTCCGCTCAGGGCGATACGAAAGGGCATGATCCGTCTCCTCTCTCGAAACCGTCGCGCTTACTTAGAAGATCTGCCGGACCTTGGCCAGGCTCACCTGATCGCCATTGGCGAGCACCAACCGCACCCCCTCCTCCCCGCCCAAGGCAACGGCGCGCACACGCGCCAACCGGTAGCCCTCGAGAGCCTGCATCTGGCCATCAATCCGCGCCTGGGCCTCGAAACGGTAGGTGCCGGGGGCAACCGGCTCGCCGGCCTCGTCGGTGCCGTCCCAGCTGAAGGAGGTCAGGCCCGCGGGGCGGCTCCCAAGCTCCAGACGCCTAATCAGCTGCCCCGAGGCATCCAGCACCCGTACCACCACCTGGCCGGAGCTGGCTGGCACATCCACTGCCCCACGAGCGCCGCCGCGGCTCTCTAGCTCCAGCACGCTGCCGGGGACCGTGACCTCGCGGCCCACCATGGCTGCCGCCTGCAGCGCGCGCGCCGCGGCCAGGGCGTCGGCCAGCTTGGCGAAGGAGGCGGTTAGCTCCTGGATGCCCTTGACGGAGGAGAACTGGGCCATCTGGGCCAGGAACTGGCCATTCTCGAGGGGCTGGAGGGGGCTCTGCATGCGCAGCTGCGTGGTCATGAGCTTCAGGAAGTCCTCCTGGCCCAGGGTGTCCTTGGGCCGGCGCCGCTCCCGTGCCTTGGGGTCGGCGATGCCGAGCTCCTGCATCAGGCGAGTATCGAAGACGACCTCCATGGCATCATCTCCTTCACTGGCCCAGACGCAGGGTTTGGAGCAACAGCTGCCTGGAGGTTTTGAGGACCTCCACGTTGTTCTGGTAGGCCCTGGAGGCGGCGATCATGTCGGCCATGGCCTCCACGGGGTTGACATTGGCCAAGTAGACGTAGCCGTCGGCATCTGCCAACGGGTGATCGGGCCAATAGCGGCGGGGCACCGGGTCGGGGCTTTGCAACACACCGGCGACCCGCACCCCCTGCGCGGGGCCCTGGGGGCGGAAGGGGTCCAACAGCGCCTGGAACAGGGGCACCCGGGCCCGGTAGGCCTCTCGCTCGCTGCCGGCGACAGTGCCGGCGTTGGCCAGGTTGCTGGCAACCGTGTTGAGGCGCACCGACTGTGCGGTCAACGCGCTGCCGGCGATGTCGAAGATGCCCAGCAGGCTCATCGCGACTGCCCTCCCTTGATGGCCGTCAGGAGCCCCTTGACCTGTCCGTTGAGGAACCGCAGGGCCGCGGCGTGCATCACCGAGTTGCGGGCGAAGGCCGCCTGCTCCAGGGGGAGAGAGACGGTGTTGCCGTCGCGGCTGGGCTGCAGGGGCACCCGATAGGCCAGCTCCACCGCCAGGCCATCTCCGCCGCCTGCCAGGTGCCGGGGATGGGTGGTGCGCAGGCGCACCCCGCCACCGTCCAAGGCCTGCCGCAGGGCGGCACGGAAGTCCAGGTCCCGGGCCTTGTAGCCCGGGGTGTCGGCGTTGGCGATGTTGGCCGCCAGCACCCGCGTGCGGTAAGCCCGCAGGCGCAGGGCCGTGGCGTTGAAGCTGAAGATGCTGTCCAGGTCCAGGGGCATGACCTCCTCCGGCTACGCGTCCCGACGCACAGGGCAGCAGCAAGAGGCATGCCAACACAGGGGCGGCCCATGGGGCCGGGGCTTGGCGCGCCCCAAACGGCAAGCGCTTGCCGGTGGAGGCGACCGGGCGGCAGGAGATGGCCCCTTAGCGGCGCCGGAAGAGAAGCCCCCCGCCGGCGCGCACGGCAACGAAACGGTCGGAGTGTGGGGTGGTCGACTCGGTGCCGCCCAGGATCAGGTAGCCGTCCCCTTCCAGCGCCTGGGCCAGACGGTCCAAGATGTGCCGCTTGCGGGCATTGGAGAAATAAATGAGCACGTTGCGGCAGAAGATCACCTGGAAGGTGCCCAGACGGGCGAAAGGCTCGAGCAGGTTGAGCTGCTCGAAGCGCACCATGCGCCGCAGCTCCTCCCGCACCCGCATGCGCCCACCCTCCAACCGGAAGAAGCGCTGCAGGCGCTGAGGGCTCAAGCCGCGGCGCAGGGCCGGGCCGTCGTAGAAACCGGCCTCGGCCTGGGCCAGGATGGTGGGGGAGACGTCCGTGGCCAGGATCTCCACGGGGGGCAGCGCCCCGGGCCGGGCCTGCCGGAACTCCTCCACCACCATGGCGATGGAATAGGGCTCCTGGCCAGAAGAGCAGGCCGCCGACCAGATGCGCACCCGGGCAGGCCGCCGCTCGGCCAGCTCCGGGAGGATGGTCTGGCGCAGGGCCTCGTAGGGATAGCGGTCGCGGAACCACTGCGTCTCGTGGGTGGTCATGGCGTCCACGATCCGCTGCCGCAGACGCGAGCCCGGCTCGCGCCGCGCACGCTCCACCAGGGCCCCGACGGAGGTCAGACCTTCCTCCTCGAGAAGGGGCCGCAGGCGGCTGACCACTAGGTAGCCCTTGTGCTCTCCTAGCAGGATGCCGCAGGAGCGCTCCAAGTAATCCCGGAAGGCGCGGTACTCCTCGGGGCGAATTTCGGGCAAGCGGCGCGGCAGCGCGCCGCGGGGGCCTCGGCTCACGCGGCCCTCCTTCAGGCCTCGGCGCGTTCGCCGGCCGTCGCCCGCTCCCCACCGAGCTCCCCGCCTTCGAGCTGAGCCAGGCGGCGCAGCACCGCCTTGGCCAGCTCATCGGGGCTGAACTTGGCCACGAACTCGTCGGCCCCGGCACGCTTGACCAAGTGGTCGTTGAACACCCCGCTGAGGGAGGTGTGGAGCATCACGTAGAGGTGCTTGAGGCGCTCGTCCTCCCGCAGCCGGGCGGTGAGGGTGTAGCCGTCCATCTGGGGCATCTCGATGTCCGAGATCACCATGGCCAGTCGATCCAGCTCCGGGGCGCCCTCGGCAGCCCAGCGCCGCAGCAGCTCCAAGGCCTCTTTGCCGTCGTTGCAGAAGACCCCCTCCATGCCCACCTGCTCCAGCACGCGCTCGATCTGCCGACGGGCCATGGCTGAGTCGTCAGCGGCCAGCACCAGGTTGCGGCGCCTCTGCCCGGTCTGCTGCAGTTCCTCGGTGACCTCCATGGAGACGTGGGTCACTTCGGCGAGGATCTTCTCCACGTCGATGATCTCCACCATAGCCCCTTCCACGTGGGCCACGGCAGTCAGGAAGGTGCCCTGCCCGATGCCCTCCGGGGGCGGCACCACCTGCTCCCAGTTGACGTTGACGATGCGCTCGACCTCGCTGACCAGGAAGCCCTGCACGCTGCGGTTGTACTCCGTAATGATGACGTTGCGACCCCGCTCCTCCAAGGCCGGCTGCCCGATGGCCGCGGCCAGGTCCAACACGGGAATCGTGGCTCCCCGCAGGGTGGCCACCCCGCAGACGTAGGGGTGGCTCTGGGGTAGGTGCACCAAAGGGGGGCGCTGCACCACCTCCCGAATCTTGAATACGTTCAGGCCGTAGGTCTGCGGCCCCTCCAGCCGGAACAGCAGCAGCTCCAAGCGATTGCGGCCCACCAGGCGGGTGCGCTGGTCGACCTGGTCCAGAATGCCGCTCATAGATGCCCCCCTCGACCGGTGACTGCGCCCTCTTGTATCGGCCACCGCGCCCCCCTCTTGAGCCGCCCGGAGCCGACCCCGAAAAAGGCCTACTTTTTGCATCCAGGGCCGTTGCGATGACCTATCGTCGGAAAAGCGTCGTGGCCCACCGCTGCACGGCCCCGCGGGCCGCAGCCTTCGCCTGGGCGCTGGCTTTGGCGCCGGCTCCGGGGCTGGCGACCCTTCCAGCGCCGTTCCAAGAGTTGGAAGGCCTGCGCCGGGCGGCCACAGAGCTGGCTAGACGGGAGACGGCTGGGACGTACGCACGCGTGCGCGTGGAGGCCGGCCGCCTGGACCCCCGCCTGCGCCTGCCCCGCTGCGGCCAGCCCCTCAAGGCCCAGCGGGCTCCGGGCGGGCGCTGGCCCGGGCGGGCGGCGGTGGCCGTGGCCTGTCCCGGCCCCCGGGCCTGGAAGGTCTACGTGCCGGTGACGGTACGCGTCTGGGAACGGGTGGTGGTGGCGGCCCGCCCCCTGCCGCGTGGTGCCGCCCTAGCTCCCCAGGACCTGCGCCTAGAGGAGCGGGAGGTCACCTCCCGGCTGCGGGGCTACTTCCGGAGCCTCGAGGCCGTCCGCGGCCGACTCCTGCGCACCGCCCTGCCCCAGGGGGCGGTCCTGGAGCCCGGCTTGGTACGGGACCCTCCCCTGGTGCGACGGGGCCAGCCAGTAACCCTGGTGGCCGGACGCCCGGGCCTGGAGGTGCGCATGGCCGGCACGGCCCTGCAGGACGGGGCCCGGGACCAGGTGGTCGCGGTGCGCAACAACCGCAGCCGCCGCCTAGTGCGGGGACGCGTGGTGGCCCCCGGCTTGGTGCGGGTGGACCTGTGAGCTAAACCTTCCCGGCGCTGTGCCGTAGTGCTAAGGGGGACCCCCCAAGGGGCTGACCACAAGGGGCGAGCGAAGAGGTAGCTCCATGGCCATGAAGATCACCGGACACCCCCTGCCGCCCACCGCGCTGGAGAGCGGCCGCCGGCCTCAGGCCGGCCCCACGAGTCGAAACCAAGGCCCGAGCGGGCACCCACCCCGGGGCGAGGCGGTCAGCCTGACCAGTGGCGCCGCGCACCTCCAAGCCTTGGTCCGTCAGGTGGCCGAGCTGCCCGTGGTGGACATGGAGCGCGTGGCCGAGGTGCGGGCTCGCTTGGAGGAGGGCAGCTTCCGGATAGACCCCCAGCGGGTGGCGGCTAAGCTCTTGGCCTTCGAGCAAGGCAGGGCCCGGCTGTGAAGAGCCCAGTGCTGGCGGAGGCATCCTTGCGTCGACTGGAGGAAGCCGCCGCCGGGCTGCTCCGGGCCTTGGAGGCCGAGGCTGATGCCCTAGCCCAGGGCCCGGCCCCGCTGGAAGCCGCCGTCCGCGCCAAGGAAGCCGCTATCGCTGAGATGGAGGCAGCCCAGCGGGCCCTGGAGGAGACCACCGGCACCGGGCTGGCTGCGCTGTTCCAGGAGGCCCCTGCCTCGGGGCGCTGGGCCCGCCTACGCGAGCTGCTGCAGCGCTGCAGAGAGCGCAATACCCTCAACGGGAGCCTCATCGCCACCAGCCGTCAACGGCTGGAGGAGGCCTTGGCCTTGCTGCGGGCCGCCGCGCCGGCTTCCCCCTGCTACACGCCCGATGGCGCCTCCCCCGCCCCGGGTGGCGGCAGGCGGAGCCTAGGCCGGGTCTAACGCGCCTCCTCTACCTCCCCCAAGGGGCCGCCACCGAGGGGAATGTTGTAGCGGCGGCGGATGGCTTCCTCCTGGCGGGCCACCTCCTCCCTGTCCAGCACCAGCTGGATACCGTTCTCCAGCTCGATGCGGATGAAAGGGCTCTCCGCCGGAGCTTCCAAGGCCTGCACCAGGTCTTGCAGGCTGCGGACGGCACGGCCGTCCACGCTGAGCACCCGGACGTTCTCCACCATGCCCTGATAGCCCTTGTTCACCGCGGCCGGGAAGACGTTGCTGATCACCACCAGCTCGTCCAGCCCCAGGTGGCCCGCTGGCTGCCCCAGGTACTTGCGTAGGCTCACCGGCAGGCGACTCGGCCAGTTTCGCCCCCAGGTGCGCAGATAGCGGGGCTCCACCACCCGGAAGAGGATCCCGCCCACCACGTGGTAGCGGGGCTGCTCCTCGTAACGGGGCATGCGCGGGACGAGATTTAGGGGGAAGGGCCCGAGTTGCACGGTCACCTCCCTCTCCTTGCCCTCGCGCAGCACCCGCAGGCGTACGGCCTCCCCTACTTGCCGGATGCGGATGTAATAGGCCCAGCCGATCTTCTGGCCGTCCCGGAAATCCACGCGGCCATCGTTGTAGATGGGGTGGCCGTCAATGGCCAGGATCACATCGTCCGGCCTCAGCAGTCCATGGGCAGGGCTGCGTGGGCCCACCCGGCTGACCCGAATGCCACTCTGGCCCTCCCGCATCCCAAAGGCCGCCCGCAAGGCTGGGTTCTCCATAGCCTGGACATACACCCCGAGCCCGGGCACCCCGTCCACCCGGCCATCAGCCAAGTCCTTTAGGAACTGGCGGATCACCGGCACCGGAATGAAATAACCGGTGCTCTCTGCCGCCACGGCCTTCTGGGTGGCCACCCCTAAGCACTCCCCCGTGCTGGCGGAGAGCACCGGCCCCCCCGAGTTGCCCGGATTGATGGCCGCGTCGGTCTGCACCATCAGGTTGAGGATGTTGCTGTGGGCATAGGTCATCAGATCGATGCGCGAGACCACGCCCTCGGTGTAGGAGACCTGGCTGCCTCCTACGGGATAGCCCACCGTCACCACCTTCTCCCGCAGCCGGGGCAGATCCCCGAAACGTACCGGCCCGGCCTCGAAGTGGAAGTCCGGGTCCACCGGCCTCAACAGGGCCAGGTCCACCTGGTGGTCCACCGCCACCCGCTCCACGTCCACCTTGTCCGCCAGCCCCGGCACCTCCATTTGGATGTAGGTGGCGTCCGTGACGCAATGGGCGTTGGTCAAGATCCCCTGCTCAATGAGGAAGGCGCTGCAAGTACCCCGCCGCAGGCGGGCCTTGCTCCAAGGCTGCTTCATGTCCCAGCCCTGCACGGTCACATAGAGCTTGACCACCGCCCGACCCACCGCGCTCAGGTCGGCCCCTCCAGCTAGCGCCGGCCTCGGGGCCGACCCTAACAGGACAGCCGCCAGGAGACAGGGCAGGAGAGACGCGCAGGAGAGCGCACGGCTGGAGCGGCTCATGGCAGCATCTGCTTCGGAGGGAGCAAACCCTGCCGGATGACAGAGCGGGCGGGAGTGTAGCACACCGCAGGTCGACGACCTTGGCTTGGACCGCTTCTTACCGCCCGCTATAATGCCCATTTCCTGGGGCCGTAGCTCAGTCGGGAGAGCGCAGCAATCGCACTGCTGAGGTCAGGGGTTCGACTCCCCTCGGCTCCACCAAGCAGCTCTTGCCAATAGCCCTTATATGAACCTCGCTGAACGTCACCCGCCTTCTGCAAGACCCTGAGTCTTCCGGAACCTATCCCAGCCGGGCGGTCTCCCACTGTCTCCATACGTCACCCCGTTTTGGGGGGCAGAATCCGGGGGCATATCCCCCTTGGGGGCATTCGCACCCTCCATCCAACACCCCGTTCGGTTCCTGGCGATTTGCACGGGGGCCGCGCGCCCAACCCGCTGACTCTCCTAGGATCTCGTGCCGTTGGGTGGGTCAAGCACGGAATCGAAACCGGGGGCATGGCCGTGAGGGGCGACAAAAACAACGGCAAGAGGCTCACCGACCTGGCGGTCCGCAACGCCGAGCCGCGGGACAAGCCCTACCGCCTCTTCGATGGCGAGGGCCTCTACCTGGAGGTCTCGACCACCGGGAGCAAGCTCTGGCGGCTCAAGTACCGCTTCGACGGCAAGGAGAAGCGTCTGGCCCTGGGGGCCTACCCCGCCGTCAGCCTGCGGGAGGCCCGGCTGCGCACCCGCCGCCGGGCCGCCCCTCGCTCCGGCCAACGGGCGCCCACCTTCGAGGAGGTGGCCCGGGAGTGGATCGAGCGCCACCTGAGCCGGCGGGCCGCAAGCTACCGGCGGGGTGTGGTGCTGCGCCTGGAGAACGACGTCTTCCCCCGCATCGGCCAGCGCCCGGTGGACCAGGTCACGGCCCCGGAGATCCTGGAGGTGCTGCGGGCCATCGAGGCCCGCGGGGCGCTGGAGAGCGCCCACCGGGTCCGGCAGAACATCGGCCAGGTGCTGCGCTATGCCGTCGCCACGGGGCGGGCCCTGCAGGACCCCACGCCGGCGCTGCGCGGGGCCCTGCCCCCTCACCGGCCCCGCCACATGCCCGCGCCTGCCGACCCCGAGGCCGTGGGGGCCATCCTGCGGATGCTCGATGCCTTCCGGGGCAGCGCCACGGTCCAGGCGGCCCTCCGGCTGCTGCCCTACCTCTTCGTCCGGCCGGGCGAGCTGCGGACCATGCGCTGGGAGGACATCCACTGGGACCGCGCCGAGTGGCGCTTCCGGATCTCCAAGACGGACCACCGACCACATCGTCCCCCTCGCCCGCCAGGCCCTCGCCATCCTGGAGGAGCTGCGGCCCCTCACCGCCCGCTCGCCGGGCGGCTGGGTCTTCCCGGGCGGGCGGACCCCGCTGCGGCCCCTGAGCGAGATGGCCATCAACGCGGCCTACCGGCGCCTCGGCATCGACACCCGCCGCGAGCTCACCGGCCACGGCTGGCGGGCCGTGGCCCGCACCCTGCTCCACGAGGAGCTGGGCTACCCGCCCGAGGTCATCGAGCACCAGCTCGCCCACCGGGTCCCGGATCCCCTGGGCCGGGCCTACAACCGCACCCGCTTCATCGAGCAGCGCCGGCGCATGATGCAGGACTGGGCCGACTATTTAGACAAGCTCAAAAGCGAGGCCGGACCAGCAGCCCGATACAGGGCTTTGTAAGTCGGCTCCTTATTTGACCCTACGCGATACGCCCTTTTATCCTCCGCCCGCCGACCGATACGCGTACGGCAGGCAGCAGGCCCCGGATGGAGGGTGCGATGGGCAAGCAAGCCTTGCTGGCCGAGCGGTGGCCTCTAGATGCCACCACGCGGGTGGAGGTGGCCATCGAGGCGGCCGCAGGCGGCGGCCCCGATGGCGGCCGGCGCTACCGCCTCGCCCTGGTGCAGAACGAGGTCCCGGTGCTCGTCTTCACCGGCTCCCCGGGCGAGGGCCACCGCTTCTGCCTGCGGGACCGGTGTCTGCCCTACACCCCCTACAGTTTGCGACGGCTCCTGGACGACTTCTGGGACCTCGTCCACCAGCTCACCCGAGGCGGTGCCCCATGCGCCGGCTGACCATCGAGGTGCGCGATCCCGAGCGGAGCGCCCGACGCTTCGAGGCCGCCATGGGCGGCGAGCGGCAGGGGGCCTTCCTGAGCTTCCCCAGCGCCGAGGCGGTGCTGACGCTCCTCACCTCCCGCCGCTGGCGGCTCCTGGAGGCCATCCACGCCGTCGGCCCGGTCCAGATCCCCTGTCTGGCGCGATACCTGGAGTGGGAGGAGGCGGAGGTCGAGGAGACGCTGAGGCCCCTGCTCCGCCACCGCATCGTGCAGCGCGCCGGCGAGGCCGTGCACGTGCCCTACGACGAGGTGCGCCTGGAGCTGGTCTCGCGCCGCCAGGAGTAGCCCATGGGGAGGCGGCTCACCATCGAGGTGGCCGGCCGGGCCGACGTGCCCCGGACCGATCGCGTCCCCGGGGGACCCGTCCGGCAGGAGTTCCTGACGCTGCCGGATCTGGCGCACCTCTGCCGGCTGCTGACGCCGGCCCGCATCGCCCTCATCGAGCGCCTGATGGCCTCAGGGCCCCTGAGCCTGCCGGAGCTGGTCCAGCGCACCGGCTTTCCCGCCGAGAGCTCCGCCACGACCTGACCCTGCTGGAGCAGCACCTGCTGGTCGAGCCCACCGCCCAGGGCTAGCAGGTGCCCTACGAGGCCATCCACGTCCACATGGCCATCGGCCTCCAAAGCGCCGAGGGGCCCGTCCCGGATCCGGGGCGAGCGGGCAGAGGCGGCCGCCCCCCGGCC
>WFXX01000075.1 GCA_015490395.1 Gammaproteobacteria bacterium
GCTGGAGGGGGGCCGCGCAGGGTGAGCGTGAGACAGCAGGGAGGGAGGCGCCGCGCCGGCCTGAGTGCCGAGGGCGTCCTGCTGCTGGCCTGCTTGGCGGCCAGCGGCGCCGCTGCGGCCAGCCCCCTGGACGTCAGCGGCAGCCTGGGCTACAGCTACCGCTCCCTGGCTACCCCGGACACCGACGCGGTCAGCAACCAGCTGCTGGCTACCCTCGACTTCCGCTCCTATCTCTGGCAGCCCTGGCTGGCCACGGTAGAGGGGACCGTGACCGCCATGCGGGACGACTCGCAGGTGGACAGCGGAGCCGGGCGGGTGGATACGGCCTCGGACGTGCTCACCGGCAATGTGGTGCTCAACGTGCTGCCCTGGAGCCGCGCCCCCTTCCAGCTGGTGTATCAGGCCAGCGACACCCGGGTGGACCAGCCGGAGGTGGCCAATCCCCTGGTGACCCTGGCCGGAGAGGATTTCCGCGCCACCCTCCTGGACCTGCGCCAGTCCTACCGCACCACCGGCGGCGACCGCTACCAGCTCCGCTACAGCAACCGGACGTGGGACTCGGACCGCTCGGGCCGCTTCGAGGACGAGCTCTACGGGGTGGAGGTGGACCTCAAGCCGCACCGCCAGCGCCTGCTGGCCCGGGCCAACCAGGAGACCACCCGCCAAGCCGAACGGGGCCGGAAGGCGGACAACCTGGTGGTGGACGTGGAGCACTACTATTTCCCCTCGGACGAGCTGCGCGTCGATTCCAAGGCCAGCCTCTACCGCCTGGACAGCACCTTCGACCAGGCCACGGGGATCCTCGGCATCACCACCACCGACGTGGCCCAGGCCTCCAGCTTCGTGTTCTGGCAGCCCACCGGGGGGCGCTGGTCGGTGAGCGGTGGGCTGCGTGCCTTACGCATGCAGGGGGACAACGGGCTGGCTGACACGAGCGACCAGAACAGCCTCAGCCTCACCGCGGGGGCCTTCTATCAGTACACCAAGCGGCTGCGTCTGGACGGCTCCTTCAGCCTGACCAGCACCGATTGGGAGGGGATCTCGGGGCGCAGCACCTACCAGCGGGAGCGGCTGGGCTTCCTGTACCAGTCGGACCTGCTGCCGGTGCGGCGCTTCACGTACCAGTGGTACGCCGACGGGGCCGTGGAGAACCAAAGCGGGGCCGGCCGCGACGTGGTCACCGGGAGCCTCCGCGTGGGCCACAACGCGCAACGCGGCTGGCGGGTGCGCGGGGGATCGCTGACGCTCAGCCTCAACCAGGCGGCCAGTGAGAGCGCCCAGAGCCGCGGCGGGGGTCCGGTGCACCGACTGGACCACAACGTGACCCTAGGCTGGAGCCGAAGCGACCGCAGCGGGAGCACCTTCCTGCGCCTCAGCCTGGCCGAGAGCCGCAGCTTCGGGGGGCAGGAGGACGTGCAAGGCCTGATCAACTTCCAGCTCTCCCGCCACGCCAACCTGAGCCGCCGCATGCTCCTGACCGGCGATCTCACCATGCAGAGCGTGCGCCGCCGATTCCAGGACGGTACCACCAGCTACGGGACCACGGCCACCGGGCAGCTCAACTTCAGCCACAGCCGTCTCCTCGGTGTGCCGCGTCTGCAGTTCCGCTCCTATCTGCGGCTCTCGCAGGCCACCCTGGGCGACGGGCTGGACCGCAACGAGTGGGAGAACCGGATCGACTATGCCATCGGCCTGACCCAGGCCAGCCTCAGCTTCCGGCGCATGCAGAACGGCGACCGCTACTCCAGCCTGCTCTACGCCCGGCTGGTGCGGCGCTTCTGAGGCTGCCGAAAGGATGAGGTTTCAAGGGGTTGCGCCGCTCGAGGCGCCGGCCCGGGGCGGGGAGGCCCCCTCCGGGCAGAGGGTTATCATGGGAGGGAGGCGTCTTTATAATAGCCGCCATTCAACCAAGGAGAACCTGTCCATGTCCTGCAACGCCAAGCCTCGCAACACGTGGATGATCGCCGTCCTGGGAGGGGTGCTGGCTGCCCTGGCCTTCCTGGCGCAGCCGCAGACGGCTCGGGCGGAGTATGCGGACGTCATCATCAACAACTATGCCGACGCGGCGGGGATGCGGCCTGTGGTCTTCCCTCACTGGTTCCACCGTATCCGCTTCCGCTGCAAGGTCTGCCACGCGGACCTAGGCTTCAAGTTCAAGGCCGGCGGCAACAAGATCACCATGGCCAAGATCATCGACGGCCAGTACTGTGGGGCCTGCCACAATGGGGAGATCGCTTGGTCGGTGGAGAACTGCGACATGTGCCACTCCGGCATCCCCGGGACCCCGACCCACATCCATGGCAGCACGGTGCAGACCCTGGTGACGGCGCCCTACGTGCCGCTGCAGAACAAGGCGCAGCAGCAGGGCCAGGCCCAGAAGGAGTGAAGCCAACAGGAGAAAGAGGGCAGGGGGACGATCCATGAAAAGCTTTGAGCGAGGCGTGTGGGGGTTCTGGGCTGTCGCGGGGGTCGTGGTGCTCATGCTGCCGGTGGCCAGCGGGGCGCGTGAGCTGACGGCGGCCGAGGCCAGAGGGTTGCCGCTGATGCTGGCCGAGGCCAAGCTTAATCCGGCCAACATCTTTAACCTGAATCTCAAGAAGGAGAAGGACCCGAACGCCTCCCCCGCGGAGGATGGCTACCACGACACCACCGTGCCGGCGGTGGTCAACGTCCTGCAGCCGCCCAAGGTGGCCTACAAGGGCCTGCCCAAGACCTCCTTCGGTAATCGGGTGGATTGGGTGAAGGCCCTGGATGAGGGGCTCATCAAGCCCCGTTGGGATCGCACCGATCCCAACGCCGAGCCCTTCGTGATGGACCTGGACATCGTCCGTCCGGTGAAGGCCTCGGTGCCCGACGTGGTCTTCCCGCACCGGCAGCACACCGAGTGGCTGTCCTGCGCCAACTGTCACCCGGCCATCTTCGTGCCTCGGCGCAACTACAACCAGATCAACATGTCGGCCATTCTGCTGGGCAAGAAGTGCGGGGTCTGCCACGGGAAGGTGGCCTTTCCCATCACCACCAAGACCTGCAAGAAGTGCCATTCCAAGCCGAAGCCGGCCGACTGGACCCCGCCGCTCAGCGAGGCCTCCTTGAAGAACCCTTGGCGCTGAGGGGCTCCTCGTGGTTCGCGTGAGTGCGCCCGCCGCAGCCGTGGCGGGCGCTCTCTTTCTGGCGATCCTAGCCGGATGCGCGCATCGGCCCCCGCAGGAGGTTCCGGACTCCGCGGGGGCTCCGTCCGCTCGGCAGGCGCAGGCCACGCGCCTTGCTGATGGGACGCAATCTGCGGTGGTCGAGGAGCCCGTGGTCAGAAAGGTCGGGGGAGAGGAGACAGGGGAAGAGGCCCCTGCCGCGCAGCCGGCCGCGTCGCCCCCCGCCCCTGTCCGGGCAGGGGCCGCCCGCGGGGTCCCGCCGGCCCCGGGGC